>NZ_FKKY02000044.1:0-2327 GCF_900079845.1 Aeromonas sp. EERV15
AATCGCCCCATGGCGTTCCGAAGTGCTTGCTAAGGCCAAGGGCCTTAGCAAGCGCAAGGATGCCGTGGTTGCGATTTCGATAGTGTTGCAGGTGGGCAATCAGCTCGACTGGCGAGAGAAGGAAACCCCTGCCTGCCCAGAGGGCAGGCCAAGGGGTGGACAGAACAACAAGCAGAGCATCAAGGCGATGGGGTATCTCGCCAAGGCTGCCCGCGAGTGGGCGATCAAGGAGTTTGGGGAGGAGAACGTGGTGGGTGTAGATCTGCACACGGACGAGTCATCCCCCCATGTCCACGTTGTTGTAACCCCTGTGCAGGACGGCAAGCTACAGGCGAAAGCGTGGCTTGATGGGGCCGCACGGTGCGCCCAGCTGCGCAAGCGGGCCTTTGAATCGGTGTCCAGGTATATCGAGTGCGAATACACGCCAGGGCAAGCTGGCGGGGCAAAGCACGACCCCGAGCAGGCAGCAGGCAAGATCGGGCGCATCGCCAAGCGCGACAAGGCTTTGGACGAGTGGGAAACCCGTCTCAACCAGCGCGAAGAGGCTCTGTTTGAACGTGATGCGGAGATCGCAGAGCGCGAAGTTGCGCTGTACCACAGGGAGCAGAATTTAAAAAAGCGTGAGAGCGATTTAGGGAAGCTGGCCGACCAAGTGGCTACCAGCACACCCGAGGCCCTGAGAGATCGCAACAGACGCTTACAGGGGCTGATTGATGGGCTTCCCGAGGCTTTGCTCAGGGAGCTGCCGGACAAAGATTTGAGACAGTCGATCAGGTCTGAACAGAGCAGCAAAAACGGGTACGAACGAAACTAACGACTGCTCAGGTCTATCTCTATTCGTTTGAACCCGATCCCGTGGGCTGTGTTTGCTGCTGCGTCTATTGTTGAGAATACCCGCCAACCCCCTCTTTGACGTTCTATGACATCTGATTCAGCGTGTTTTCCGAACCGGATCAGATGGACATGGAACCCAGTCCCCATGGGGGTCGGGACTATGACTGCTTTCGAGTAGGCACCACCATCGAAAACCATTTTTGCGTCTTTCTCTTGCATATCAGATTCCGAATTTGATTAATCAAAACTGGAATTTGATTCTAACTTTTTTGGTGTTTTCTTGTCCAGTCTCTTGACTGACGGCTCTCGATGGCGCTGCTGGAGGAAGGAGGGAGGGAGTTTGAGGCCAACACTCACCCTAGAGCCATGCTGCTAAGGCATGGACTCTAGTGGTTAGCCTGCGCTGCCGTCGGTCGTCGGTCAGTCGCTCTCGGCAAGGGCTCAGGGTGTTGCCCGCCCTCTGTCAGCATTACGGCCAGACGCCGCCTGTAGACCCTGCTGACCACGACACAGAAGGGGTGGCTTCGGCTGTTCGCAGGAGGGTTACTACCCAACGTCTGCGCGTTGCACTCCGAGCTTTATCGGTGCCTGTCCCTGTCACGTTGTCGTCACTCATGGGGCGCTCCCTTCCTACAGATACCCCAGTAGGGAGCTTGTCGCACACCAACGCGCTGTCGTCACTGAGTCCTACCACCCGCGAGGTGTGGCAGTAAGAGGCTTTGAAGGGGGATTGTGCTTGAAACCTGCCCCGAATTAGGGCTACACTGAAAGGGTAATTTCGGTAGCACGGCCCCCTAGCCTGTTACCGCGAAGATCGAGGTGTTGGTAGCACCGAGACCTTCCGAAGAACCCGCCATTGGCGGGTTTTTTCGTTTTTCTGGAGTCTAATCTACACCCGATCACCAATGAGGATCCAGCACTGGATCTTAAGAAAAATATAAAAAGAATCAGTTGGTCACGATTCCGGCCCCAACCCCCGAACTTTTTAAGTTTTGTTTTTTGAGGGGGTGAGGTGGTTTGCGGGCACGCATAATCACCCCCCCTCGGCCCATCGCCCCCCTACCCCCTGCAAAACTTCTTTGTCTTTTAAGACCGGCCAACCGCTGCGCGGCTTGGGCGGGTTGCCCCCCGCAGGGGCTCCAACTTTGCGTAGCAAAGTGTTAGGAGAACACTTCGAACAGACGAAGTGATAAGATCGAGTCAGCCAAAGACACGGAGGTTACGGCATGGCAATGAAATTCAGCCTCGGGATCGAGAAGATGAAAGCCGCAGATGTGGGCCGAGCAGCGGGCCACAACTGCCGCTTACATCCAACCGAGAGCCAGCTACCGCAAGGGAGCTGGTTCACGGACAAAGGCCGCCATGAAATCGCCCCATGGCGTTCCGAAGTGCTTGCTAAGGCCAAGGGCCTTAGCAAGCGCAAGGATGCCGTGGTTGCGATTTCGATAGTGTTGCAGGTGGGCAATCAGCTCGACTGGCGAGAGAAGGAAACC
>NZ_FKKY02000128.1:0-458 GCF_900079845.1 Aeromonas sp. EERV15
GTCCGCAGCGCCTTGCCGTAGTCCATCCGCGAGCCGTATAGCCCCGGCGCCCGGGGAGGGCCAGCCGGAGCGCCGGGCAGCGCTACCCGACGAACGATCCGAGCCCGCGGAACCGGCGGTACCGGTCGTCGACGAGCTCCTCCGGGCTGAGCCCGTCCATCGACGTGAGCGTCGCCCAGAGCGCCTTGTCGAGCCGCACCGCCGCCTCGTCGTGGTCCTGGTGCGCGCCGCCGGTCGGCTCCTCGACGATCGTGTCGACGACGCCGAGCTGCAAGAGGTCCGGCGCGGTGATCTTGAGCCGCGCCGCCGCCTCGTCGGCCCGCGCCCCGTCCTTCCAGAGGATGGCCGCGCAGCCCTCCGGCGAGATGACCGAGTAGCAGCTGAACTCCAGCACCAGCACCCGGTTGGCGACGCCGAGCGCCAGCGCGCCGCCCGAGCCGCCCTCGCCGATGACGGTC
>NZ_FKKY02000100.1:0-480 GCF_900079845.1 Aeromonas sp. EERV15
CGGAGCCGACGAACGTGGTCGAGCGCGCGCTCGCGGACCTCTGGGCGCGAACCGTCCCGCTCACCTCGGTCCAATGGCGCGAGCGCTTCCTCGAGGCGACGAAGAACCTGCTGCTCGAATGCATGTGGGAGCTCGCCAATATCCAGGAGAACCGCGTCGCGAACCCGGTCGAATACATCGAGATGCGCCGCAAGGTCGGCGGCGCGCCCTGGTCGGCGGGCCTCATCGAGATCGCCGTGGGCGCCGAGGTCCCGGCCGCCGTCGCCGCGACGCGCACCCTCGAGGTCCTGCGCGACACGTTCTCGGACGGCGTTCACCTGCGAAATGACCTGTTCTCGTACCAGCGGGAGGTCGAGGACGAAGGGGAGAACGCCAACTGCGTGCTCGTCCTCGAGCGTTTCCTCAGCGTCCCCACGCAAAGAGCGGCCGATTTGACGAACGAGATCCTGACGTCGCGGCTCCAGCAATTCGAGAACACGG
>NZ_FKKY02000102.1:0-476 GCF_900079845.1 Aeromonas sp. EERV15
GGAAGTGGGCGCACGCATAGAAGAAGGCGAGCAGGCCGAGCGCCTTGCGGATGCGGAGCGGGAACGTCCAGCCCGAGACGAGCTTGAGCGGCGTCGCCGCCAGCGAGGCGACGAGCAGCACGAGCGCGAGGAGGCCGAGCTGGTTCAGCGCCTCGGCGATCGCGTTCGGGCCGAGCGCCCCCGTGGCGGCGCGAAGGCCGCGCACGACGCGCGGGAACAGACCGCCCGTGACGATCGCGGGCGGCAGCCAGGCCTGCTTCCGGCCTGCCGGAACGCCGGCGCGCGGCGGCGACGGCGTCCGCGTCGGCTCTGTCGTTCGGGACGGATGCACCGGGCTCGCCGTGTCCCTCGGGCTCACCGGGATCACGGGTTCTCCGGGCCTCGCTGGCGAGCCCATCGTCAGAAGTTCTCCCGCAGGTCCATGCCGCTGTATAGCCCGGCGACCTCCTCCGCATAGCCGTTGAACGGCAGCGTGG
>NZ_FKKY02000008.1:0-196778 GCF_900079845.1 Aeromonas sp. EERV15
TGTCTACGGTTATCGCAAGATCCATCGCGATCTTCGTGACTTGGGGGAAGCCTGCGGTAAGCACCGTGTGGCCAAATTAATGAGGCGGGAGGGGCTGCGTTCGCAAACTGGCTATCAACGCCGTAAGGGGCATTATGGAGGCAAGAGCCCACAGGCTGCCCCAAACACGCTGGCACGTCAGTTTAAGGTGCCAGCCCCCAACATCTCCTGGGTGACTGACATTACCTACATCCGCACTCAAGAAGGGTGGTTGTACCTGGCGGTGGTGCTCGATCTGTTTTCTCGCCAGATCATCGGCTGGGCCATGAAGCCACGCATGACGGCAGATTTGGCGGTTGATGCGCTATTGATGGCTGTCTGGCGGCGCAAGCCAACGCAGCCGGTACTGGTGCATTCTGATCAGGGCAGCCAGTTTACCGGTGGTGAATGGCAGGACTTCCTGAGGGCTCACAATCTGAGTTGCAGCATGAGCCGACGTGGCAACTGTCACGACAACGCTGTCGCCGAGAGCTTCTTTCAGTTGCTCAAACGGGAGCGGGTCAAGCGCAGGATTTACCCGACAAGAGACGAAGCCCGCAGCGATGTGTTTGATTATATCGAAATGTTTTACAACCCAATCAGGCGCCATGGTTCCAATGATGGGCTGTCACCGGTAGAGTTTGAAAAGCAGTTCAATGTTCAACAACAGAGTGTCTAGAAAACTAGGGGCGATTCAATCATCCATGCCACGCGTGATAAAGGGCATGCTCGTCGCTTGATGGCTATCTTGCTGCTACATGAAGGACGCACGGTCACTGAGGTTCATCACCTTACCGGCGCTGCTCGCTCAACCATCGGCCGTTGGCTTCGGTGGTATCAAGATGAAGGTGTGGCTGCGTTAGAAGCCTTACCGGCTGGCCGTGCCCCGGTCCTACCTGTCACCAAGATTGTCACCTTACTGGTGCTGCTCATGCAGTTTTCTCCACAAGATTTTGGTTATCAGCGCAGCCGCTGGTGTACCGAACTATTGGCTATAAAAATCAATCGGTTAACAGGCCTCAATATGGCAGCCTCCACGCTCCGCCGATGGCTACCTCGTATGGGCATTGTCTGGCGCAGGCCCGTGCCGACCTTGCGGATAAAAGACCCCGCTTATCAGGAGAAAATGGCGAATATCGACGCTGCACTGGCCCGCTGTGATGCCGCTAATCCGGTGTTTTATGAGGATGAAGTCGATATAGACCTCAATCCCAAATTAGGGGCCGACTGGATGTTCAGAGCGCAGCAAAAGCGGGTTGTCACACCGGGACAGAACGCGAAACATTACCTGGCAGGCGTTCTCCATGCAGGCAACGGAAGAGTGCTTTACGTCAGTGGGATAAAGAAAAACTCATCCCTGTTTATCGCCATGCTAGAAAAGCTGCGTTGCCACTACCGACGAGCCAAAACCATCACGCTGATCCTCGATAACTACATCATTCACAAAAGCAAGCAGACCGAGCGATGGTTGAAGAAGAATCCCAAGTTCTGCCTGGTATTCCAGCCAGTTTACAGTCCTTGGGTTAATCACATCGAACGGCTGTGGCACAAGTTACATGAAACCATCACACGCAATCATCAATGTAGAGGAATGGCCAGCCTGCTGGCCCGAGTGAAACACTTCATGGATACCATGTCTCCTTTTCCGGGGAATGGCTATGGCACAGCGAAGGTGTAGCACTATTAGGAACTGTTATTTAGAATCATAGGGGTGATGAACTCACCAGCATTTTCCTCTGTGTTTTAAAAAAGTGATGCTCCCTCGCTTGATAATGTAATAAATGAGTTCCTAGCATCACCAAAACAAATACTACGCCTCTGCTTAAGTAGTACAATTTATGAATTCCATGCAAAAGAAATACTCGCCAATGTATTAGGTAGAAAACTAATGTCATTCGCAAGGCAAGAGCGATTCATAACAAAACCGTTGTTAACAACAATTGATTAGGCCCATAACTTCCTAGGTAAAAAATCGGCCTCGATGAAAACACAATAAGCCTCGATGCTTTCGAAATAATTGCAAAAGAAGGTAGAAAGTATGGCCTTAATATATATTTGGCAACGCAAAGACCAAGGGATATAACAGAGGGGGGGGGAGGTAATTAGCCAGATGGGGACTTTAATAGTTCATAGACTCACAAACAATAATGATAGAGAGGTAATAGAAAGAGCATGCGGAGAAGCAGATAGATCTATAGTCTCATTTCTTCCTAATCTTAAACAAGGTGAAGTAGCCATTCTTGGTGTAGATTTTCCGATTCCATTAACAATACAGATTCACAAGCCATCACCACCACCATTATCTGACAGTCCCGACTATCGAAAATTATGGTCATAGTCTTTATTTTTAATATTTGTTGACTATATTCCCAGAGCCCACCAGCTCTGGGCATATAGCGGAAAAACAAACCGGTATTAATGGTGCTTTTCACTGTTCTACAGCTGCAGATTTGCATTGATGGCAGTGGATCCTGCAACGCCCTCCCCCGCCAGCAAACGAGTCGCGGGGTATCGCAGTGCGGGATCCTGGCTAAAGAACTGGCTCAGTTGCCGGTATACCGCGGGATAAACCTGCTGCAGCCGCAGCGGATCGGTAAAGAAGCACTCGCAGCTGACGGCGAAAAACTCGGCGGGATGTTCGGCAGCATAGGGATCGATGGCGGTCACTTCGTCCCGGTCGAGCTGCTGGCACAGCGCATCGAAGGCGGCCTGAAAGGCCTGCTGCCACAACTGGCTGCTCATCGGCCCCGGCAAGGGGGGCGTGCCGTCCGCCTCACCACCCAGCATGTCGAGCTTGTGGGCCAGCTCGTGGATCACCAGATTAAAGCCGTCCCAGTCACCGTCCTGCTGCAGATCGCTCCAGGCCAGCACCAGCGGCCCTTGCGGCCAGGATTCACCGGCGTTCTCCTCTTCCACTTCGCTCACCAGCCCGAACTCATCCTGTACCTCCTGCCTGCGCGTGACTGGTTCGGGAATGATGATGATTTCGTGAAAGCCGCGATACCAGTCAGCCCCAAGATGCAAAATGGGCAACGCCGCCTGCAGCGCCAGCACCGCCTGTTGACGGGGGCTGAGCTCTACCCCGATCAGGGTCAGGGTCTTGCGCTTGAGCAGCTGTTGCCCCAACCCGATAAGCGTGGTCTGCTCGGTTTCGCTGAGCCCTTGCAAGATAGGCACTGCCGCCAGCCCCTGACGCCACAGCGCCAGCTCATCTTCGCTCATGGGCGTTTGCGGGCGACCACCCAGCCATTTGAACCATCCCAGCACGCCAACTCCTTCTTTTTATGCAAAAAACCAGATCACAGCAGTTTGACGAACCGTTTCGGCCGCTCCTGATACGCCTGCGCCAGATAGAAACGGTGGGCAGCCTCACGCTTGAGGCTGCTGGAGAGCTCCAGCTGAGCGCAACCTGCGGCCCGCGCCATCTGTTCGACTCCCTTGAGCAAGGCTGCGCCAACTCCCGCCCCTCTTGCCCCTTCATCGACAACCAGCGCCGAAATCAGGCCCCACGCTGGTGCAACATGCAGCGGTGCCAGCCTGTGCCACACCAGCACACCGACCACCTTGTCGGCCAGGGAGGCGAGCAGCACCGCACTGGCGGGATCCGGTGCCAACAGGCGCGCCGTCACGTCTCCGCCCTCGGCAGGATACCCCAATTGGCTGAACAGCTGGGCGATTGCGCTCCCGTCAGCGGCCTCAGGGGCGCGGATCGTCAATGTTTCAGCAATCTCTTTCATGATTGGCCTTATGTTTGCTTTCCATTGTGTTACGCCCGTCACATTGCTCGGCGCAGATCAACAAGGAGGATCTCATTTTTACTCATAGAAAACGCTGCTTGCCATTATCCCCCCACCCTTGTCAATTCACAAATTTGCAACAAGGCAACATTTTTCACTGGGAAGTACCGATACAACTCGATATGTTACAACCCACGCATGGCGCGTGTTTGCGCCCTGCTTAACCCCGCAACCTCGTGCTCATTTGTTAACCGGATTGTTAACAAGCTGGGCCGAAAACAGTGACAGAGAGCGAGGCCAAGATCTCGCCAAGACAGCGCCACAAAAACAACAAAGGAGTTGTTGTACATGAATGAAATCGTCAATGCCATCAACGGTGTGATCTGGAGCCCTGCGCTCATCTACCTGTGTCTGGGGGTCGGTCTTTACTTCTCCCTGCGTACCCGCTTTTTGCAACTGCGCCACATGAAAGAGATGGTGCGCCTGATGTTTGATGGCAAGAGCACCGATGCCGGTGTCTCCTCCTTCCAGGCGCTGGCCATGACCCTGGCAGGTCGGGTGGGAACCGGTAACATCGCCGGTGTGGCCACAGCCATCACCTTCGGTGGCCCGGGTGCCCTGTTCTGGATGTGGATGGTGGCCTTCCTCGGCGCCAGCTCTGCCTTCGTGGAGTCCACTCTGGGTCAGGTTTACAAAGAGAAGATCAACGGTGAATACCGCGGCGGCCCGGCTTTCTATATCGAGAAAGGGCTTGGCATGAAGTGGTACGCCTGGACCTTCGCCATCGCCACCATCTTCGCCTGTGGCGTGCTGCTGCCGGGGGTACAGGCCAACTCCATCGGGGCCAGCCTGAAAACCGCGTTTGATATTGATCCGAACGTCACTGCCGCCGGTCTGGCGCTGCTGCTCGGCTTTATCATCTTCGGGGGCGTCAAGCGTATCGCCAGCTTCGCCAGTACCGTGGTGCCCTTTATGGCGCTGGGCTACATCATAGTGGCCTGCGTCATCATCGCCCTCAACATCTCTGCCCTGCCGGGCGTGATCCTGCTGATCTGGAAAAGTGCCTTTGGTATGGATGCCGGTTTCGGTGCCATTCTGGGTCTGGCCATCATGTGGGGTGTCAAGCGCGGGGTCTACTCCAACGAAGCGGGTCAGGGTACCGGGCCGCACGCCTCCTCCGCCGCCGCGGTGAGCCACCCGGCCAAGCAGGGTCTGGTGCAGGCGTTCTCCGTCTATATCGACACCCTGTTCGTCTGCTCCGCCACTGGCTTTATGCTGCTGATCACCGGTCTCTATAACGTACAAGGGCCGGACGGTGCCGCCCTCTATACCGGTATTGCCGGTATCGCAGCGGGCCCGGGTTATGTGCAGACCGCCATGGAGAGCATGATGCCGGGCTTTGGCAGCATTTTCGTGGCCATCGCACTGTTCTTCTTCGCGTTCACCACCATCGTTGCCTACTACTACATCGCCGAAACCAACATCGCCTATATCAACCGCAAGATGAATCGCCCCTGGCTCACCTTCTTGCTGAAAATTGCGCTGATGGCCGCCACCGTCTACGGCACCGTCAAGACGGCAGACTTGGCATGGGGTCTGGGTGATATCGGGGTCGGTCTGATGGCGTGGCTCAACATCGTCGCCATCTTGCTGCTGCAAAAAACCGCCTTCACCTGCCTGAAGGATTATGAAGCCCAGCAGGCACAAGGGCTGGATCCGGTGTTCCACCCGGAGAAGCTCGGCATCAAGAACGCCGATTACTGGATGGGCAAGCGCTCCGAGGACAATCTGGAGCGGGAGAAGTCCGGACACCCGTTCGAGCCGGATCCGGATCGCAAGATCTCCTGAACCACACCTGCGTAAAGCACCCATAAAAATGGCAGCCTCGGCTGCCATTTCTTTTACGCTCTATCTTTCTTTTGCTCTCTATCTGCTCGTGCTGCGCGCGGTCAGAGCGGATTGCGGCGCGGCCCGAATGGCAGACGCCAGCGAAACAGGCTGTTGAAGGTAGCGCGCCACTGATTGGGGCGACCCAGGATCTGCTTTTGCAACCGGGTCTCCTCTTTGAGCATCGCCTCGTCGCTGCGGGCCCAGGCCTGGCTGTAGAGCTGCTTGATCCCCGCCAGCGCATCGGGCGATTTGGTGATGAGGGTGCGGGCAAACTCCCGCGCTTCCACCAGCGGATCGGCGCAGACCCGGCTCACCATCCCGAGGGATTTCGCCTCGACCGCATCCAGCTCGCGCCCACTCATGGCCAGCTCCATGGCGGTATCCACCCCCATCAGGTTGCGCATGGTGACGCTGCCGCTCATGTCGGGAATGATGCCCCACTTGATCTCCATCACCGAGAAGCGGCAATCGGGGGTAGTGAACCGAAAATCGGCACCGAGGGCGATCTGCAAACCACCGCCGAAACAGACCCCCTGAGTCACCGCAATCACTGGCACCGGCAGCTGGTGCCAGCCATAGGCGACCCGCTGGGCCAGATTGGTGGCCTCGTCGGCCTCGCGTTTGAGAATATCGAGCGCCGCCACTGGCTGCTTGAGCATGGATTTCACATCCAGCCCGGCGCAGAAGGCTCGCCCCTCGCCGTGCAGGATCACCGCCCGCAGTCCCTTGTGTTGGGCAAGCTGCGTCAGAGTCTCGTCGATGGCGCTGAACATGCCGCGGTCCAGCGCATTGAGTTTGTCCCCCCGCGTCAGCATCACTTCGGCAATCCCGTCGTAGATCTCGCATTTGATCCTTGGTTTTTCCATCTCCCTTATCCTCTCCTTGATCCCTGAAACTGACTCACTGGTCATACCACCACGTTATCAGAGTGTGAACAGGCGGTACAGCTGAGACTAAAGTCGGCTGGTCGCCTCCCCCTCCCTTTGTCACACTGGGAGCTGCATGAGTGCCGCAAGCCAGCAGAGGACGCTGTCATGTCAACCCTGTTCAATTTTGCCAGACCACCGTTCGACCGACTGGACGAGGCGGCGCGCGAGCGGCTCTCTCGCCACCTCTCGCTCTGCTATTTTCGGGCCGGGGATCTGCTGCTCAAAGAGGGGGACGAGCCTCCCGGCCTCTATCTCATCATCAAGGGGGCGGTGGAAGAGTCGGCCCCTCACCACCAGTTTGGTGACTACGGGGTCGATGATCTGTTCGATGTGCGCGCCCAGTTTGACGGCCGCTGTCGCCACCGCTTCACCGCGCTGGAAGATAGCCTCTGCCAGCTCATCCCTCGCCACACCTTTCTGGCGCTCTGTGCGCAGGATCCGCAGTTTGCCAGCTACTTCACCGCCAATCTGGCCGAGCGGCAGCAACAGCAGGAGCAACGCGAACAACTGGGTCAGAAGAATCTGGCGGAATTTATCCTGACCCGCATAGAGCCGGGCCATCTGCAGGCACCGCTCATCGTCGACAGCAAGCTGTCACTGCTGGCGGCGACCGAAGCCATGGTGAGCAAGGGGACCGATTGCCTGCTCTACCCCGCTCATGACGGCTCCCTCACGCTGGCAACCCGCAAAACCTTGCTCCACGCCCTGACCCTCAAGGGCTTGCCGCTGACGGCCCCCCTTTCGGTACTGACCCCCACACCGCTGATTGGTCTGCCGCTGGAGAGCTATCTGTTTGATGCCCTGCTGCTGATGACCCGCCACCGCATCAAACGACTGGTGGTGTGGCACGGCAACGAGGTAGCGGGGATCTTGCAACTGACTCAGGTGTTGGGGCTCTTCTCCACCCACTCCCACGTGCTGACCCTGCGCATCGCCCGCGCCGATAGCCTGCCAGCGCTGGAGGCGGTGGCCCGCGAGCAGCAGCAATTGACCCGCTCGCTGTTTGCCCAGGGGATCCACACCGCCTTTTTGATGAAGCTGATCGCCACCATCAACGAGCAGCTGATCGCCAAAGCCTTTGCGTTGGTGATCCCCCCCGAGGTGCAGGATAACGTCTGCCTGTTAATGCTGGGCTCGGAGGGGCGCGGCGAGCAGATCCTCAAAACCGATCAGGACAACGCCCTGATCCTGCCAGAAGGGCTGGCATGGCCCAGCCAGGCTGCCGATCTGGCCGAATTCAGCGCCCTGCTGGAGCGACTCGGCTACCCCCTCTGCCCAGGGCAAGTAATGGTGAACAATCCGGCTTGGGTGAAAACGGGCAGCGAATGGCAACGAGCCATTGCCAGCGCCTGCACCACGGCAACAGAGGATGAGCTGCTGTGGCTCGCGACCCTGGCCGATGCTCACCCTATCGCGGGAGATCGCCAGCTCCATCTGCCTGTTGCCAGAGCGCTGCGCGAACAACTGGCCGACAGGCGAGATCTGCTGGCGGAGATGGTGCGACCGGCGGTAGCTTTTCATGCCCCGCTCACCCTGTTTGGCCGACTGGAGCAGCCACCGGAAGGGCTGGATCTGAAGCGGGGTGGGCTGTTCCCGCTGGTACACGGCATCCGCATGCTGGCCATTGAGGGGGGAATAATGGAGACCTCGACTCTGGGACGCATCGACGCGCTGGTGGCCGCCGAGCGGCTCAGTGCCGACTATGGCAGCAATCTGGCGGAGGCGTTTCGGCTCTTTATCCGGCTGAGACTGCGCAGCCAACTCAAAGAGCGCAGCCAGCTCAAGGGCGGCAACAGCCGGGTGCAGATACAGGATCTCAGCCATAGCGAGCGGGATCTGCTGCGCCAGGCGCTGCATCAGGTGAAGAAGTTCCAGCAGTGGCTCACCTTGCACTTTCGTCTGAGACAATAGCCATGTTGAGCCGCGCTCGACGCTACTGGTATGGCCGCGCCTTTCGCACTGGCGAGTTCGCGCCGCTCTTTGCCAGCCCACCGGAAGATGAGCGGATCGCCCTCGATTTCGAGACCACCAGTCTCGATCCCGAGCAGGCGGAGATCGTCTCCATCGGCGCGCTGCGCATTCAGGGTAACCGATTGCTGACCGGCGAGGCACTCGCCATCAAGGTGCAGCCTCCGGCCAGCCTGACCGGCCAATCGGTAGTGATCCATGGCCTGCGCCATCAGGATCTGCAACAGGGGATGACGCTGGAAGCCGCGCTGCGCTTACTACTCGACTTTATCGGCCCCCGTGAACTGGTGGGCTATCACATCGCCTACGACCTGCGCATTCTCAATCTCGCCTGCCAGAAATTGTGGGGGTTGACCCTGCCCCAGCGAGGGATCGAGGTGAGCCGGCTCTATCACGACCAGCTCTATCGCCGCTATCCCGATGCGGCCATCGACCTGCACCTGAGAGCCATCTGCAGCCATCTTGAACTGCCCCCCCTGCCTGCCCACGATGCCCTTGCCGATGCCACCACGGCCGCGCTCATCTACCTGCGCCTGACCTGCGGCTCGCCGCTGGCTTATCCCAAAGTCTAATTGCCCACAAATAACATTTAATTCACATTCTGCTTACATGAGCAGGTCCCCTGCTCGTCGGGGTTACCCCATCCACCGCTGACACTTATGTCATGGAGAACTGCAATGGAACAGCAAAGCTACCTGAGGATCCAGCAAGATCCCAACTTCCAGGAGCTGGTCGCCAAGCGCCAGCGTTTTGCCTGGGCCCTCTCGGCTCTGATGCTGGGACTCTACCTGGCGTTTATTCTGCTCATCGCTTTTGCCCCCGGCTGGCTGGGCACCCCGCTCAACGACAGTACCACCATTACCCGTGGCATCCCGGTCGGGGTGGGGTTGATCCTCTCCTCCTTCGTGCTGACCGGCATCTATGTGTTTCGTGCCAACGGCGAGTTTGACGAACTGAACCAAAAGATCCTCAAGGGAGTGCAGTCATGAGAACAAAAAGCATGAAAGGCACCTTGCTGCTGTTGGCCTCACTGGCCTCCTCCCCGCTGCTGGCGGCGGATGCGCTGACCGGCGAGGTACAACGCCAACCTCTCAATATGTCGGCCATTGTGATGTTTGTTATCTTCGTAGCCGCCACCCTGTGTATCACCTACTGGGCCTCCAAGCGCAACCGCTCGGCCTCCGATTACTACGCCGCAGGCGGCCGGATCACTGGTTTCCAGAACGGTCTGGCCATCGCTGGTGACTACATGTCTGCCGCCTCCTTCCTTGGTATCTCTGCGCTGGTCTACACCTCCGGTTACGATGGCCTGATTTACTCCATCGGCTTTCTGGTGGGCTGGCCTATCATCCTGTTCCTGATCGCAGAGCGGCTGCGTAACCTCGGCAAATACACTTTCGCCGACGTGGCCTCCTACCGCCTCAAGCAGACCGAAGTCCGCATCCTGTCTGCCTGCGGCTCGCTGGTGGTGGTGTCCCTCTACCTGATCGCCCAGATGGTAGGTGCCGGCAAGCTGATCGAGCTGCTGTTCGGCCTGCAATATCATGTCGCCGTGGTGCTGGTCGGTATCCTGATGGTGCTCTACGTGCTGTTTGGCGGCATGCTGGCCACCACCTGGGTGCAGATCATCAAGGCAGTGATGTTGCTCTCCGGTGCCAGCTTCATGGCCATCATGGTGATGAAGTCGGTCAATTTCGACATCGGTGCCCTGTTTAGCGAAGCCGTCAAAGTGCACGAGAAAGGGATCGCCATCATGAGCCCGGGTGGTCTGGTCGCCGACCCCATCTCCGCCATCTCGCTCGGTCTGGCGCTGATGTTCGGTACCGCCGGTCTGCCCCATATCCTGATGCGCTTCTTTACCGTGAGCGATGCCAAGGAAGCACGTAAATCGGTGTTTTATGCCACCGGCTTTATCGGCTACTTCTACATCCTCACCTTCATCATCGGCTTTGGAGCCATCCTGCTGGTCAGCACTAATCCTGCCTTCAAAGATGCCACCGGCACCCTGCTCGGCGGCACCAATATGGCGGCGATTCACCTGGCCGACGCAGTGGGTGGTAGTCTGTTCCTCGGCTTTATCTCTGCTGTCGCCTTCGCCACCATTTTGGCGGTGGTAGCAGGACTGACCCTGGCCGGTGCCTCTGCGGTCTCCCATGACCTCTATGCCAGTGTGCTGAAGAAGGGCAAGGCCAACGAGACCGATGAATTGCGCGTCTCCAAGATGACTACCCTGGCTCTGGGCGTGGTGGCCATTGGTCTGGGGATCCTGTTCGAGAAACAGAACATCGCCTTCATGGTGGGTCTGGCCTTCTCCATCGCCGCCAGCTGCAACTTCCCGGTGCTGTTCCTCTCCATGTTCTGGTCCCGTCTCACCACCCGTGGCGCAGTCTACGGCGGCTGGCTGGGGCTGGTGAGCGCGGTGACCCTGATGATCCTGGGCCCGACCGTGTGGGTGAAGGTACTGGGCCATGCCCAAGCTATCTTCCCCTACGAATACCCTGCCCTCTTCTCCATGGGGTTGGCGTTCGTCGGGATCTGGTTCTTCTCCATCACCGACAGCTCCCAGAACGCTGCCGACGAGCATGCCAAGTTCCTGCCGCAGTTCGTCCGCTCCCAGACCGGGCTGGGTGCCTCTGGCGCCACCTCCCACTGACGTTATCATTACCTCACCAAGCCGGCCCTGTGCCGGCTTTTTACATGGTGAATCCCTGTTGCGCCAAATAGACCTCTGACCGATCCAGATCACAGTTCTTGCTAAAACTTTCGACAGATATGTGCCATAATGCGCGCCATTTGATAGATCAATCGGGACACTCATCTTGTTAAGCAGCAACAACATCACCATGCAATTCGGCGCCAAGCCGCTGTTTGAGAACATCAACGTCAAGTTTGGCGGCGGCAACCGCTATGGCCTTATTGGCGCCAACGGCTGTGGCAAGTCCACCTTTATGAAGATCCTCGGCGGCGACCTTGAGCCCAGCGGCGGTAATGTGAGCCTCGACGTCAACGAACGCATCGGTAAGCTGCGTCAGGATCAGTTCGCCTACGAAGATACCCGTGTTCTGGACGTGGTCATGATGGGCCACGGCGAGTTGTGGGCTGCCATCGCCGAGCGCGATGCGATTTATGCCAACCTCGAAGCCACTGACGATGACTACATGAAAGCTGCCGAGCTCGAAGGGCTGGTTGCTGAATATGATGGTTACACTGCCGAAGCCCGTGCCGGTCAGTTGCTGCTGGGTGCCGGTATTCCTATCGAACAGCACAATGGCCCGATGAGCGAAGTGGCCCCGGGCTGGAAGCTGCGGGTGCTGCTGGCACAGGCGCTGTTCTCCAACCCTGATATCCTGCTGCTGGACGAACCGACCAACAACCTGGACATCAACACCATTCGCTGGTTGGAGCAAGTGCTCAACGATCGTGAAAGCACCATGATCATCATCTCGCACGACCGTCACTTCCTGAACTCCGTCTGTACTCATATGGCGGATCTGGACTACGGCGAACTGCGGGTGTATCCGGGCAACTACGACGAATACATGACCGCCGCCACTCAGGCTCGCGAGCGTCTGCTCTCCGACAACGCCAAGAAGAAGGCCCAGATCGCCGATCTGCAATCCTTCGTCTCCCGTTTCAGTGCCAACGCATCCAAATCCAGCCAGGCCACTTCCCGCCTCAAGCAGATCGACAAGATCAAAATTGAAGAAGTGAAGGTATCCAGCCGTCAGAACCCCTTCATCCGCTTCGAGCTGGAGAAGAAGCTCTATCGCAACATCCTGGAAATCGAAGGTGTGTCCAAAGGCTATGGCGAGGCGCCGCTGTTCAAGGGCCTAAACATGATGCTGGAAGTGGGCGAGAAGGTCGCCATTCTGGGTACCAACGGTATCGGTAAATCGACCCTGATCAAGACGCTGGTTGGCGATTTGACCCCAGATACCGGCCTCATCAAGTGGTCTGAAAATGCCCAGATCGGCTACTACGCCCAGGATCACGCTGAAGATTTCGACACCGACCTCAATGTGTTCGACTGGATGGCCCAGTGGAAACAAGAGAACGAAGATGAGCAGGCTGTACGCTCCATCCTCGGTCGTCTGCTGTTTTCCCAAGACGACATCAAGAAGCCGGTCAAGGTACTCTCCGGTGGTGAACAGGGCCGCATGCTGTTCGGCAAGCTGATGATGCAGCGTCCCAACATCCTGATCATGGATGAGCCGACCAACCACCTGGACATGGAATCTATCGAATCCTTGAACCTGGCGCTGGAAATGTACAAGGGTACCCTGATCTTCGTCTCTCACGACCGTGAATTCGTCTCCTCACTGGCGACCCGGATCGTCGAGTTGAGCGAAAATGGTATCCGTGACTTCGGTGGTACCTACGAGGATTACCTGCGTACCCAGGGTGTGGCGTAACGCTTCCCTGCACCACCTTGCAATGAAAAACCGGCACTCGCGTGCCGGTTTTTTTATATCCGGTATTTAAGAGGATTGATATTGGGTATGGCGGCGGCGCGACCCAGCCGCAAAGCGCAGAGAACTGAGAACTGAGAACTGAGAACTGAACTCGAGTGTCCTCGCATCCAGATAAAAAAACGGCTCCATCAAGGAGCCGTTTTCAATAGGGTGACGACCACTCAATTACTCGACGGTCGCTTCCACGCTGGTGAAGTACTCGATCTTGGCTGTTTTACGCAGCTCGTCGATCAGCGACTTGTAGTCTGCCTGGGCCTTGCCCTGGCCCAGCTGGCCTTGCAGCATGCTGACCATCTGGGACGGTGCAGCTGGCACATTCACCTTGTCCAGTGCCACCACAACGCGATCGTTGTTGCTCTCGGTGACCAGCGCCACGCTCGGCTTGCCATCCTTGGGATGGGGCAGCGTGAACGCCTGGGCAATCAGGTTCTGATCCATTTCCCGATCGAAGCGGGTGACACCCTGGTGGGTCTCGACCTTCAGACCGAGCGCGGTCAGATCGGCATTGATGCTCTCACCGACCTTCAGCTTGTCCAGCAGACCCTGCGCCTTGCCACGGGCCACTTCACCAGCCTTGTCATGCTTGATGGCTGCAATCACCTGCTCTTTCACTTCCGCCAGCGGCTTGACCGCTTTCGGACGATGGCCAGTGATGTGCAGCACCAGCGCTTTGCCATCTGCCAGCTCAATCACGTCGGAGTTGGTGTTGTCATCACGCAGTTGCTCGGAGAACGCAACCGAGAGTACCTTGCCATCATTGAGCGGAGCCGGGGCGTTAGCCTGGGTGAAGTAATCTGAAGATTGCACCTTCATCCCCATGGCATCAGCAGTCAAATCCAGCGAGTCCGGGTTTTCGAAGCTGTTGTCAGCCATCTTCTGCTGCTCGGCAAAGAACATCTCCTTGGCCTTGTCAGCTTGCAGACGAGTGATGGTCTCTTCCTTCACATCGGCAAACGGCTTGGTCTGGGCCGCTTCAACACCCAACAGCTTGATGATGTGGAAACCAAACGGGCTCTTCACCACGGTGGAGATATCACCGGCCTTGTTCAGGGCGAAAGCGGCTTTCTCGAAGGCCGGATCCATCACCCCTTGCTCGAACCAGTCCAGCTCGCCGCCCTTCTTGGCGGAGAAGGTATCGGAAGAGTCAGCCTTGGCCAGCACAGCGAAATCATCGCCACCCTTGGCTTTGGCCAGCACGGCTTCTGCTTTCTGCTCGGCCGCTTTCTCGTCCTTGCCAAACGGGATCAGGATATGGGCCACCTGACGACGCTCGGCACGCTGGAACAGATCCTGGTGCTGATCGTAGTAATCCTGGGCATCCTGATCGGAAACCTTGATCTCTTTGCCGAGGTTGGCGGCATCCAGCAACAGATAGTCAACCTTGACCTGCTCGTCATTCATAAAACGAGCGCCATTGGTCTTGTAGTACTGCTCCAGCTCAGTCTCTGACACCTGAACATCTGCAACGTAATTGGCCGCAGCCAACCGCACCAGACGCAGATCCCGGGTTTGGTTAAACAGCTTGTCGAGCTGTTCTGCCTCGCCCTTGAGCGCAAACTCGGTGCCCACCAGAGCGCCCATCAACTGTTGACGGACCGTATCCTGACGCAGGGAGTCGCGGAACATTTCAGGGGTCATGCCAGCACGGCGGATCAGCTGCAAATAGCGGTCATTATTGAACTTGCCGTTTTCGGCAAACTCCGGCATGGCGACTATGGCTTGCTTGATCTGCTCATCGCTGATGCGCAGACCCAGTTCACGGGCTTTGCTGTCCAGCAGCGCCTGGTCAATCAGCCGATCCAGCACGCCACGGCGAAACTGTTTCATGTAATCGGGATTGGTGGCCAGCTGGCTGAATGCCTCTCCCATTTGGGATTCCATCCGGGCACGCTCGTTGCGGTAGGCATTTTCCAGTGCCGCGGCACTGATCTCGGTGCCATTCACAGTGGCGGGGGCGGTACGAGCCGGGCCGTTGAGGTAACTACCTACACCAGCCAAGGCAAAGGAGAGGATGATCAGGCCCAAGATAACCTTGGCTACCTTGCCCTGCGCCCCTTCGCGTAGTTTATCCAACATCATGTTTGTACTTATGCTCCGAACTCGATGGGCGTAAACAATAAAAAGGCGCACCGATTGCGATGCGCCTTGGTCAATCAGTATGAGAGAAGACTCTCTAACTTGTCTGGTCTGCGACCAAGGACGGTAGCCGACGCATATCAGCGACCGACTTAGTTAACAGCGTCTTTCAGGGCCTTACCGGCTTTGAAGGCAGGAACTTTACCAGCAGCGATTTCGATAGTCGCGCCAGTTTGCGGGTTACGGCCTGAACGGGCAGCACGCTCGCGTACAGCGAAAGTACCGAAACCAACCAGAGCAACCTGGTCACCCTCTTTTAGAGCTTCACCTACAGCCTCAATGAAGGCATCCAACGCACGGCCAGCGGCCGCCTTGGAGATATCAGCACCGTCTGCAATCTTGTCAATCAGTTGAGATTTATTCACTCTTATATTCCCCTTTTATCAAATACCGCTGCGACGTCGATTTCCCTGGCCACAACAAGTGGAGGTTTTATAGCAAGCCTCCTGATCAGTTGCAAGTGACAATCTGGCGCAAACCCGCGCCACATAACGCATTGCGACTCATCACGAGTACCCGATCGGTGGTCAAGGCTACTTCCGTTATCGGGCGCATGCAAGCCTTAACCACCCACCGAATGCGCCAAATTTGCGGCGCATCAACATTTACGCGACAGAAACGCGTTCGAACCCCTGTGGATTGTCCTGCAATGCCAATTCCAGCACCTCGTCAATCCAGCGAACCGGATAAATTTCAAGGTCATGTTTGACGTTGTCCGGGATCTCTTCAAGGTCTCGCTCGTTCTCTTTCGGAATAAGCACTCGCTTGATGCCGCCACGATGGGCCGCCAGCAACTTCTCTTTGAGACCACCGATGGGCAGCACTTCGCCGCGCAGGGTGATTTCGCCAGTCATCGCCACATCCGCACGAACCGGATTACCGGTCAGGCTGGAGACCAGCGCAGTACACATGGCGATACCAGCACTCGGGCCATCTTTCGGGGTTGCCCCTTCCGGCACGTGCACGTGAATATCACGCTTCTCGTAGAAGTCGGCATTGATGCGCAGCTTCTCGGCACGGGCACGCACCACCGTCATGGCAGCCTGGATGGACTCCTGCATCACATCACCGAGCGAGCCGGTATACGTGAGCTTGCCCTTGCCCGGCATGCTGGTGGTCTCGATGGTGAGCAGTTCCCCCCCCACTTCGGTCCACGCCAGACCACAGACCTGACCGATCTGGTTCTGGTCAGCAGCCTTGCCGTAATCAAAGCGCTGTACCCCGAGGAACTCCTTGAGGTTGGCCTGATTGACCTGAACATGCTTGATGCTCTTGTCCAGCAGGATGCGCTTGACCGCCTTGCGACAAATCTTGGAGATCTCCCGCTCCAGACTCCGCACCCCCGCCTCGCGGGTGTAGTAACGGATCACCCCGACCAGGGCTGAATCCTCGATGGTGATCTCGGACTCTTTCAGGCCGTTGCGCTGGATCTGCTTGGAGAGCAGATGCTGCTTGGCAATGTTGAGCTTTTCGTCTTCGGTATAACCGGAGAGACGGATCACTTCCATCCGGTCCAGCAGCGGACCCGGGATGTTCATGGAGTTGGAGGTGGCCACGAACATCACGTCCGACAGGTCATAATCCACTTCCAGATAGTGATCGTTAAAGCTGTTGTTCTGTTCCGGATCCAGCACTTCCAGCAGGGCAGATGCGGGATCACCACGCATGTCCGAGCTCATCTTGTCGATCTCGTCGAGCAGGAACAGCGGGTTCTTCACCCCGACTTTCGCCATCTTCTGGATAAGCTTGCCAGGCATGGAACCGATATAGGTACGGCGGTGACCACGGATCTCCGCTTCGTCACGCACACCGCCCAGCGCCATCCGCACATATTTGCGACCGGTCGCCCTGGCGATGGACTGGCCCAGCGAGGTCTTGCCCACACCGGGAGGCCCAACCAGACAAAGGATCGGGCCCTTGAGCTTGTTCACCCGCGCCTGTACTGCCAGATACTCGAGGATGCGATCCTTGACCTTTTCAAGGCCATAGTGGTCGGCATCCAGCACCTCTTGCGCCTTGCCAAGGTCTTTCTTGACCTTGGAGCGCGCCTTCCACGGCACCTGTACCATCCAGTCCACATAGCTGCGAACCACGGTAGCTTCAGCCGACATGGGCGACATCATTTTCAGCTTGGCGAGCTCTGCCAACGCCTTTTCACGGGCGTCAGCTGGCATCCCAGCCTCTTCAATCTTGCGATTGAGGGCTTCGAACTCATCCGGGCTATCTTCCAGCTCACCCAGCTCTTTCTGGATCGCCTTCATCTGCTCGTTGAGGTAATACTCGCGCTGGCTCTTCTCCATCTGCTTCTTGACGCGCGTGCGGATGCGTTTCTCGACCTGCAGCAGGTCAATCTCCGACTCCATCATCGCCATCAAGAACTCGATGCGCTCGGAGACAGAGACGATCTCCAGCACTTTCTGCTTGTCTTCCAGCTTGAGCGGCATGTGGGCAGCCATGGTATCGGCCAGCCGTGCAGCATCGTCGATCGCCGAAATCGAGGTGAGCACCTCGGGCGGGATCTTCTTGTTAAGCTTGATGTAACCTTCAAACTGACCGATAGCAGAGCGAACCAGTACATCCTGGTCCTTCTCCTCGATGGTGCTGGAGGCAATGTATTGCGCCTCGCCAACGAAGAAATCCTTATCGTCGATCATCCGCTCCAGGCGGGCACGCTGCCCCCCCTCTACCAGCACCTTGACGGTGCCATCCGGCAGCTTGAGCATCTGGAGAATATTGGCCACTGTCCCGACGGTGAAGATCTCCTCCACTGTCGGCTCATCGGTTGATGCGTCCTTCTGGGCCACCAGCAGAACTTTTTTGTCCTGCTCCATGGCCGCTTCAAGACAGCGAATAGATTTTTCCCGCCCCACAAAGAGTGGAATGACCATGTGGGGGTACACCACCACGTCACGAAGAGGCAGGACGGGAATCTCGATGCGTTCTGAACGCTCTAGGTTCATATATGTCCTCTCGGCTTGTTATACCGTTGGCAAAGCGCTTGGCTGAGTATATGGGGGCGTAGAGATGAGATTCAATCGCCGAAACCGTAAAAAGCATGAAAGGGGCAAAAAGCCCCTTTCATTTGATTAAAAATCAGACATTTACTCTGATACAGCAGCCTGGGTCTCAGGATTTTCGTAGATCATCAAGGGTGCAGAGTCCCCTTTGATCACGGTTTCGTCGACCACCACCTTGCTGACCCCTTCCAGAGAAGGCAGGTCATACATGGTATCAAGCAGCACAGCTTCCACGATGGAGCGCAGGCCCCGAGCACCGGTTTTACGCTCCATTGCCTTGCGGGCAATGGCATTCAGTGCGTCGTCACGGAACTCCAGCTCAACCCCTTCCAGATCGAACAACGCAGCATACTGTTTGGTCAGTGCGTTTTTCGGCTGTTTCAGGATCTGGATAAGTGCGGATTCGTCCAGTTCAGTCAGGGTGGCGACCACCGGCAGACGGCCGATGAACTCGGGGATCAGACCGTATTTGATCAGATCTTCCGGCTCCACCTTGGCGAAGGTCTCGCTCAGGGTTGCCTTGGCATCCTTGGATTTCACCTCGGCACTAAAACCGATACCAGTTCCCTTGACGGAACGCTGCTCAATCACCTTGTCCAGACCGGCAAAGGCACCACCACAGATAAAGAGGATCTTGGAGGTATCAACCTGCAAAAACTCTTGCTGCGGATGCTTGCGACCACCTTGCGGTGGCACGGAAGCAATGGTCCCTTCAATCAGCTTGAGCAGTGCCTGCTGCACCCCTTCCCCGGACACATCGCGGGTGATGGAAGGGTTGTCCGACTTGCGGGAGATCTTGTCGATCTCGTCGATGTAGACAATGCCACGCTGGGCCTTCTCTACGTCGTAGTCGCACTTTTGCAGCAACTTCTGGATGATGTTCTCCACGTCCTCGCCCACATAACCGGCTTCGGTCAGGGTGGTCGCATCGGCCATGGTGAATGGCACATCCAGCAGACGAGCCAGCGTCTCGGCCAGCAGGGTCTTGCCGCTACCGGTTGGGCCGATCAGCAGGATGTTGGATTTGCCGAGCTCCACGCCACTGTTTTCGCCGCTGTTACGCAAACGCTTATAGTGGTTGTAGACGGCAACAGCCAGCACCTTCTTGGCATGGTCCTGCCCGATCACATAGTCATCAAGATGAGCACGGATCTGATGAGGGGTCGGCAGCTCGCTACCATCCCGCTTCGGCGAGATCTCGCGGATCTCTTCGCGGATGATGTCATTGCACAGCTCGACACACTCATCACACACGTAGACGGAAGGGCCAGCGATCAGCTTACGCACTTCATGCTGGCTTTTGCCGCAAAAAGAACAGTAGAGCAGCTTGTCACCCTCACCCTTGCGTTTATCTGTCATTCAGCAACCTCGTTTTATCAATAGAGGATGGATTAGCCTGTTGAGTTTACAACAGGCCGGAACACCCTGCTCAGCTACGCTGGCTCAGCACGCCATCAACCAGGCCATAGGCCACGGCCTGCTCGGCGGACATGAAGTTGTCACGATCGGTGTCACGCTCAATGTTAGCCATGTCCTGACCAGTATGGAAAGCCAGACGATCGTTCAAGGTATTCTTGATTTTCAGGATCTCTTGGGCATGGATCTGGATATCAGATGCCTGGCCCTGGAAACCGCCCAACGGCTGGTGGATCATTACGCGGGCACTCGGCAGGCAGAAACGCTTGCCCTTGGCACCGGCGGCCAGCAAGAAGGCCCCCATGGAGCAAGCTTGCCCCATACAGATAGTGCTGACATCCGGCTTGATGAACTGCATGGTGTCATAAATAGACATGCCCGCAGTCACCGACCCACCCGGAGAGTTGATATAGATGTAGATGTCCTTGTCCGGATTCTCGGACTCAAGAAACAGCAGCTGGGCAACCACCAGGTTGGCCATGTGATCTTCCACCTGACCAGTCAGGAAGATCACTCGCTCTTTCAGCAGACGGGAATAGATGTCGTAGGAACGCTCCCCTTTTGCAGTTTGCTCTACCACCATAGGGATGAGTGCATTGCGCGGGGATTCAGTTACATCGTTATAGTTTTTATACATAAGGCATTGTCCCTAAAATAAAATGGCCCGAGTGGAGATCACACGAGCCATTATACTTAACAGTCTTGACCTTAAGTCAAATGTTCTTAGGCAGCGACACCGGACTTGTTGATCACTTCGTCAAAGGCAAGTTCTTTTTCAGTGACTTGCGCTTTGGACAGGATCAGGTCGATGGCTTGATCTTCTACTGCCAGGTTACGAACGCCGTTCAGCATCTGTTCGTTCTTCTGGTAGTGCTCGATCACTTCCTGCGGATCTTCGTAGGCAGTGGCCATGGACTCGATGATGCTGGTTACGCGGGCATCGTCAGCCTTGATCTCGTTGGTGCGGATCACGTCACCCAGCAGCAGGCCTACGCGTACACGACGCTCGGCTTGAGCCTGGAACAGTTCAGCCGGCAGCTCAGGTGCGTTACCGCCCTGGAAACCACCGAAGCGCTGCAGCGCTTGCTGACGCAGGGTGTCGATCTCTTGAGCCACAGCGGCTTTCGGCAGATCGATCTGGTTGGCTTCAACCAGGCCGTTCAGAACCTGCTCTTTCACGCTGTTTTTCAGGGCTTGAGCCAGTTCGCGTTCCATGTTCTTGCGCACTTCGGCTTTCAGCTCTTCAACAGAACCGTTCTCGATACCAAAACGCTTGACGAACTCTTCAGTCAGCTCAGGCAGGATCTGCTCTTCAACCTTGTTCAGCTTGGAAGCAAACTTGGCTGCTTTGCCTTTCAGGTTTTCAGCGTGGTAGTCAGCCGGGAAGGTCACTTCGATGGTGAACTCTTCGCCTGCTTTCTTGCCCATGATGGCGTCTTCGAAGCCAGGGATCATGCGGCCAGCGCCCAGCACCAGGTTGAAGCCTTCAGCTTTGCCGCCGTCGAACTCTTCACCGTCGATGGAACCGACGAAGTCCAGGGTCACGCGCATGTCGTTGGCTGCTGCGGCATCAAAGTCAGCCCAAGTGGCGTGCTGCTTGCGCAGGGTGTCGATCATGTTGGCCAGATCTTCATCCTTCACGGTCGCAACCGGCTTCTCGACCTTGATGGTCTCGAGACCTGCCACTTCAAACTCCGGGTATACTTCGAAGGTTGCAGTGAATTCGAAATCCTGACCTTCCTGGATCTCTTTCGGATCCATGGTCGGGGCGCCAGCCGGGCTCAGCTTGTTTTCGATGATGGCTTTGATGAAGTTGTTCTGCATCATTTCATCAGCAACACGGGCATGAGCCATGGCACCAAACATCTTCTTGATGATGGCTACCGGCGCCTTGCCTGGACGGAAACCGTCGATGCGACGAGTTTTGGCCAGGCCATTCAATTCTTTACGCACAGCGGCGTCAACGGTAGCGGCCGGTACGGTAATGGTAAGGCGGCGTTCCAGACCCTGGGTTGTCTCTACAGAAACTTGCATTCTTCTACCTCGTTCAACTCAGCACTGAGTGCTGACCCTTTATTGCCCCTGGGCAAAGCCCGGAGTCTTCCTGTTTATAAAGACAACGATATGTCTTTGTGATGAGAAAATATGACGCGGCATTATAGCGGCGCACTTTGGTCGAGTCGAGCCACACATCCCCCACATTGAGTGGCGTGCCAGCACAATTCTTGCAAAACTTTCCTTTATATGGGGAGAGAGATGCACGACTTCAACCATTGGTTGGCGATAATTTTGCGTTTACGCCGTTCTTTTTATCCAGATGGCGGTTTATTGCCCGTTTTTCGGGTCAAAACCGGTCATAAACAACAGGCCAGCCGTGGCAACGACTCAATTTGTCCCGCCAAACGAAGATTGACCTAATCAGACATTGCGTCCCCTGCCCTCCCTCGTTATGGTGACAGCCAAATTGATGAATCTGGAGTCACTCACATGGGCTTTTTCCGCTTTTTGTTCAATCTGCTCTGGTTTGTCCTGGGAGGCATCGTTATGGGCCTGGCCTGGTGGCTAGCCGGTCTGCTCTGTTTTATCTCGCTGATCGGCATCCCATGGGGCCGCGCCTGCTTTGTGATCGGTACCTTTACCTTCTTCCCGTTCGGCAAGCAGGCGGTCAATCGCAAGAGCATGACCGGCTTCAGCGATATCGGCACCGGCACCCTGGGGCTGATAGGCAACATTATCTGGTTTGTGCTGATCGGTGTCTGGCTGGCAATCGGCCACATCGCTTCGGCGCTGGCCTGCTTCGTGACCATCATCGGCATTCCGTTTGGTATCCAGCACCTCAAGTTGGCACTCATCAGCCTGGCCCCCATTGGCCAGATGATCGTGACCAACCACGAGGCTGAATCAGGCCGCTATATCCGCTAAACGCGGGAAAATGCGCGGGCGTGCACTGCCCTGCAACGAAAAAAAGGGCAGACTAGGGTCTGCCCTTTTCTATTGCCACTGTTGAGACCGTCATGTTACCCAGCCACTTTTTCGCCAACCTCGCCCGCATGAAGCTGATCTACCGCTGGCCGCTGATGCGCAATATCCAGCCCGAGAACATCGCCGAGCACAGCCTGCAGGTCGCCATGGTGGCCCATGCCCTCGGCATCATCAAAAACCGGCTGTTTGGCGGCAGCGTGAATGCCGACCGCGCCGCCGTGATGGCGCTCTACCACGACAGCAGCGAAGTGCTGACCGGCGATCTGCCCACTCCGGTCAAATACTTCAATCCCGAAATTGCCCGCGAGTACAAGAAGATCGAACTCGCCGCCGAGCAGCGGCTACTCGCCATGCTGCCACTGGAACTGATCGAGGATTTTCGCCCGTTGCTCGACTCTCGCGTACAATCGGGCACCCAGTATGAGGAGCTAGCCAGACTGGTCAAGGATGCCGACACCCTCTGTGCCTATACCAAGTGTCTGGAGGAGATCAACGCCGGCAATCGGGAGTTCGAACCGGCTCGCAAGCGCCTCGAAGCCATGCTCGAAGCACGGATGAGTGAGGAGATGCGCTACTTTATCGACACCTTTGTGGCCAGCTTCTCGCTGCCGCTCGATGAGCTCAACGCTCACTAAGCCACGCCACCTGAAAACAGAAGGGCCCGCCGGTTTGCACCGGCGGGCCCTTCGTTATTTATTACGGATTAGATGCCAGCATCAATGACCCAGCTCGCGGGACGGCACCAGACCACTCGCCCGCCAGGCGGGATAGAGGGTTGCCACCAGACTCATCAGGATGGCGGCGCCAGTCACAATGAGCAGATCCTGCATATGCAACTCGGTCGGCAGAAAGTCGATGAAGTAGATATCCGGATTGAGGAAACGGTGGCCGATCAACCCCTCGATAAAACTTAAGATCTGGGTCAGCTTGCTGGAGAGCAGCCCACCCAGCAGAGCACCGAGCAGCGCCCCCGCTACGCCGTTGACCATCCCCTGAATCACGAAGGTGAGCCGGATCTGGCCGGGGCTCGCACCCATGGTCTTGAGGATGGCAATCTCGCTGCGTTTCTCGTTCACCGCCATCACCAGAGTGGAGACAATGTTGAAACAGGCCACCGCCACCACCATCAGCATCACCACATACATCACGGTACGCACCATCTGGATATCCTGATAGAGGTAGCCCTGGCTGTTCATCCAGCTGCGGATATAGACGTGATGGGGGAACTGCTGCGCGGCGGCAACCGTGATCGACTGCGCCTTGAGCACGTCGCTCACTCGCAGGCTAAAGCCCTCCACGCCGCTGCCCATGCCAGTGATGGTCTGGGCATCCGCCAGATGCATAAAGCCGAGCAGCCCGTCGAGTTGACCGCCGATCTCCAGCAATCCCACTACGGTCAGTGCTTCCCGTTTGGGATTTTTGATCCCCGCCTGATCGCCCCCTTGCGGCAGCAGCAGGGCGATAGAATCCCCCACCTTGACCCCCAGCTTGTCGGCGATGGTCTTGCCGAGGATCACCCCATGCTCGCCCGGTTGCAGCTCACGCAGGCCGCGACCCGTCATGTATTTGCCCGCATCCGACAAGTTGGCTTCCAGCTCCGGCAGCACGGCGCGCAGTTGCACCCCCTTGAGGGCGGAGCCGTGTTCCAGCAGGCCGTTCAAACGGATCACCGGTGCCGCAGCCTCGACACCGGGCTGGGCCAGCAGATAGTCCCGCAGCCGGGGCCAGTCGGGCAACGGCTGCTCGACCGCATCCAGCTCGCCCTGCGGCACCACAGATAACACCCGATCTTTGAGCTCCCGCTCAAAGCCGTTCATGGCGGAGAGGCCCAAAATCAGCGCCATCACCCCAAGGGCAATACCGATCAGGGAGGAGGCGGAGATAAAGGCGATAAACCCGTTGCGACGGCGGGAACGGCTGTAACGCAGGCCCAGAAAAAGGGGCAGCGGTTTGAACATCAGGCAACCTCCGCCATCACGCCGCTCACCAGGGTTACCCGGCGATGGAGCTTGGCCGCCAGACTCAAGTCGTGAGTCACCACCACAAACGCAGTGCCCAGTTCACGATTCAATTCGCACAGCAGTTCATAGACGGCAGTAGCACTGGCGTGATCCAGATTACCGGTCGGTTCATCCGCCAGCACCAGACTCGGCTCATTGACCAATGCACGGGCAATCGCTACCCGTTGACGTTCGCCACCGGAGAGCTCGGAGGGACGGTGATCCAAACGATGGGATAGCCCCACTCGCCCCAGCATTTTGGTCGCCTTTTCGGTGGCAACCGCCACCGACTCACCGGCGATCAGCAGCGGCATGGCGGTATTTTCGAGCGCACTGAACTCGGAGAGCAGGTGGTGGAACTGGTAGACAAAGCCCAGCTCGCGGTTGCGAAAGCGCGCCTGAGTAAGGCTATCCCAGTGGTGGATATCCTCCCCCTTGAACAACACAGCGCCGCTGGAAGGGTTATCTAACGCCCCCATCAAGTGCAGCAAGGTGGTCTTGCCGGAGCCCGAGCTGCCCACTACCGCCAGCATTTCGCCCGGTGCGACGCAAAGATCGATCCCCTTGAGCACCTGGGTCTCCAGCTCACCCTCTTGATAGACATGATTGAGCGCCTGACAGCGCAGCAGAGGTTCACGGGATACGGCTTCATTCATACAAGGGGCTCCACTTGCCTCAGTAACTACACTGGCACCGGTCACGGCACCATTAACAACACCGGCATTCACACCGGCGCTAACAACAGAAGATGCATTATTCACCGCGTTACTCATAACGTAACGCCTCAGCCGGTTTGACCCGCGCCGCACGAACAGCAGGATAGAGCGTGGCGCTGAAGCTCAACAGCACGGCGCCCAGCAAAATGGTTATGACCTGACTGGGCTCGACGATGACCGGCAAGCCACTGCCGCCCGCCGCCATATAGAGGTTGAGCCCCACCCCGTTGAGCAGGGGGTTGAGACCCAGGGAGAGCGCAAGACCCGCCAATCCGCCAAACAGGGCACCAATCACCCCGCTGGATGCACCGAGTACCATGAAGATCTTGACGATACCGGACTCGCTCATGCCCATGGTGCGCAAAATGGCCACTTCCCCCTCCTTGTCACTGACCACCATCACCAGTGCCGAGAGGATATTGAAGGTGGCCACGGCGATGATCAGCACCAGCATCAGCCCCATCATCCGTTTTTCCATGGCCACCGCCTGGAACAGCTCGCCCCGCTCGCGGCGCCAATCCTGCCACTGCAGCCCGTCGGGCAGCGCAGTTTTGATCACCTCATCGACCGCAAAGGGATCATCAAGCCAGAGGCGAATGCCCCCGACGGTGTCGGTCGGCAGGCGCAACAACCGCTGGGCATCCCCCAACGCAATGAGTGCAATCTGGTTATCCACGTCAGCGCCGACCCCGAAGATGCCGGAGACGGTAAAGAGACGCTGGGCTGGCACCCGGCCAAACGGCGTAAAACGGGTTCCTTCAGTGAGGAGCAGCCGCACCTGATCCCCGATGGAGACATTGAGACGGCGCGCTACCCCCTGCCCCAGCACAATCTGATAGTGACCGGCCTGCAAGGTATCAAGGCGCCCCCCCAGCATCTGGCTGTGAAGAATGTCATCCTTGGGCCAGTGGGCGGGGTCAATCCCCTGCACGCTGACCCCGGTCAGCTGGCCGGGGCTTTGCAGCATCCCTTCGCTGTCGAGCATGGGGGCCGTTGCCACCACATGGGGCAAGGTGGCCAGATCCGGCAAACCTTGCGGATCTGCATCAATGCGGCCGGCCTGACTGGTCACCACCACATGGGGGATCACCCCGAGGATGCGCCCCTTGAGCTGCCCTTCGAAACCGTTCATCACCGAAATGACCACCATCAGGGCGGCGACCCCGATGGCAATGCCAAAAGTAGAGAACAGGGAGATAAATGAGACGAAGCGATTGCTGCGCTTCGAGCCGGCATAACGCAGGCCGATGGCCAGCGAAAGGGGCTGAAAAAGTCCGGTCTTCAAGGATATGTACGTTGCCAACAAAATAAGATACCGGATAATAAAGGGAAACCGTCCATGACAACAAGGGATAGCCTCCATGCAGGAACAGTTCTTCAGCGTCACTCATGCCACGCCGGTCAATGTGATCCCCATGCCGGCCGACTTCCATCTCCCCTCGCTGGCGGAGCTGGATGCTGAGTTACCGGAGCCCTTTCGGATTTCGTCATCCATTACATCCATCGATCTGGTGACCACTCGCCTGCTGCGCAATCAAAACGAGTCGATGCACGATCTGATCGAAATCGTCAACCAGCAGTCCCGCAAGATCGACCTGATCATGGGATATGTGTTGTCAGTACAGGACCACCCGGAACAACGTTTCTACACCCTGCGCTTTAGCGCGGGTCAGCTCACTTACCTGCATCCCGCTCATGGCCATGGCGATGTTCCCCGGTTGCAGCAGATCGTGCGGCTCAAAATTTTCTTGCACGATGAAGCGGCTGCCATCTACTGCTATGGCCAGGTAAAACAGCTCGACCGCAGCGAGAATGGCACCCATGTGCTGCTCGATTATGTGCGGATCCGCGAAGATGACCGTGAACTGCTGGTGCGTGCCAGCCTGCATGTGCAGTCCAAGCAACTCAAGCTGCGCGCCCAAGAGCGTCAGCGCTGACCACAGCGAATGCCAACGATAGATCACGTCAACGTTAAAAGAATCGAACAATGCCCATAACGCTCCCCGCCTTACCCGCCAAAGCGGGCCAGAAGTTAACCCTCGGCCAGCTGGTCGGCAGCAGCCTCTCGCTGATTGCAGCCCGTCTCACCAGTGAAGCCAAGGGCCCGGTACTGCTTATCACCGCAGATACCCCGAGTGCCCTGCGCCTTGAGCAGGAGCTGCAGTATCTGCTGGCTGAGCAGGACTGTCCGGTGCTGCTGTTTCCCGACTGGGAAACCCTGCCCTACGACACCTTCTCCCCCCATCAGGACATCATCTCCCAGCGGCTCGAGACCCTCTACAAGCTGCCACAGATGAGTAAAGGGGTACTGATCGTCCCCATCTCTACCCTGATGTTGCGCTGCGCCCCCCGGGTCTATCTCGACAAATACAGCCTGGTGGTAAAGGCCGGGCAGCGCCTCAACCTGCAACAACTGCGGGGGCGTCTGGCCGAAGCGGGCTATGTGGCGGTGGATCAGGTGCTGGAGCATGGCGAATTTGCCGCCCGTGGCTCCCTGCTCGATCTCTTCCCCATGGGCAGCAACAGCCCCTATCGCATCGACTTCTTCGATGACGAAGTGGACTCCATTCGCCCGTTCGATCCCGAGACCCAGCGCTCCAGTGAACCGGTCAAGACCGTCAGCCTGCTGCCTGCCCGGGAGTTCCCCACCGACGAGGCGGCCATCGAGCTGTTTCGCGGGCAGTTTCGCGAGCAGTTCGAACTGTCGCGGGCCGAGGGTTCCGTCTATCAGGAGGTGAGCAAAGGGCGCTGGCCCGCTGGCATCGAGTATTATCTGCCGCTCTTTTTCAACCAGACCGCCAGCCTGTTTGACTATCTGCCACAAAACACCCTGCTGCTCACCGTGGGGGATATCTACCCCGCCGCCCAGCGCTTCTGGAATGACATCGACCAGCGCTATGAAGACCGCCGCTGGGACAACACCCGCCCCCTGCTGCCACCGACACAGCTCTATCTGCCGGTAGAGCAGCTGTTTGCCGCCCTCGGTCAATATGGCGCCGTACGGTTGCAAGAGGCCCCTACCGCTGGCGATGCAGGCCAGCACGATCTGCCCATCTCGGCGCTACCCGAGCTGCAACTTGATCACAGCAAGGAGCAACCCCTGCTGGCGCTGAACCAGTTCCTGCAAGGCTTTGCCGGTCGCACCCTGTTTGCGGTGGAGTCCGAAGGGCGGCGGGAAGTGCTCGGCGATCTGCTGGCGCGTATCTCGCTGCAACCCAAAGAGTTCGCCTCGTTAAGGGATTTCATGGCGAGCAAGGCCCGCCACGGTCTGCTGGTGGCGCCGCTGGAGCGCGGCTTCCTGTGGCAGGAGGCCGGTCAGGATCCATTGGCGCTGATCACCGAGACCGAACTGCTGGGCGGCAAGGTGCGCAGCAAGCGGGCGCGGGAGAAGAGCAAGAACCTGAGCTCTGATGCGGTGATCCGCAACCTCGGCGAGCTGACTCAAGGCCAGCCGGTGGTGCATCTGGATCACGGGGTCGGCCGCTATCTGGGGCTCGAAACCATCGACGCCGGTGGCCTGCCCACCGAGTTCCTCACCCTCGAATATGCCGGTGGCGACAAGCTGTTCGTGCCGGTCACCAGTTTGCACCTCATCAGCCGCTACACCGGCTCTGATAACCCGCCCAGCCACAAACTTGGCGGCGAAGCCTGGGTCAAGGCGCGGCGCAAGGCGGCCGAGAAGGTGCGCGACGTGGCGGCCGAGTTGCTGGATGTCTATGCCATACGCGCCGCTCGCGCCGGTTTTGCCTTCAAACACGACAAAGAGGCCTATCGCCAGTTTGCCGCCAGCTTCCCGTTCGAGGAGACCGACGATCAGCTCAACGCCATCAATTCGGTGCTGGGGGACATGTGTCAAGCCAAGAGCATGGATCGACTGGTGTGCGGCGATGTGGGCTTTGGCAAGACCGAAGTGGCGATGCGTGCCGCCTTCGTGGCCGTCCATGGCGGCAAGCAGGTCGCCGTACTGGTGCCCACCACCCTGCTGGCGCAACAGCACTACGACAACTTCCGCGATCGCTTTGCCAACTGGCCAGTGCGGGTCGAGGTGTTGAGCCGCTTCCGCTCCGCCAAGGAGCAGACCAGCGTCTTGAAAGAGCTGGCAGAAGGCAAGGTGGATATCATCATCGGTACCCACAAGCTGCTCGGCGCCGAGCTCACCTTCAAGGATCTGGGCTTGCTGGTGGTCGATGAGGAGCACAGATTCGGGGTGCGCCAAAAGGAGAAGATCAAGGCGCTGCGTGCCGATGTGGATATCCTCACCCTCACCGCCACCCCCATCCCGCGCACCCTCAATATGGCGATGGCGGGGATGCGGGATCTCTCCATCATCGCCACCCCGCCCGCCAAACGGCTTGCCATCAAGACCTTCGTGCGCCAGCACGAACCGGCGGTGGTGCGCGAAGCGGTGCTGCGGGAACTCAAGCGCGGCGGTCAGGTTTACTACCTGCACAACGATGTGGAGAGCATCGAAAAATGCGCCGCCGATCTGGCGGAGCTGGTACCCGAGGCACGCATCGGGATCGCCCACGGTCAGATGCGCGAACGCGACCTTGAGCGGATCATGTCCGACTTCTACCACCAGCGTTTCAATCTGCTGGTCTGCACCACCATCATCGAAACCGGTATCGATGTGCCGAGCGCCAACACCATCATCATGGATCGGGCGGATCACTTGGGATTGGCCCAGTTGCACCAGTTGCGGGGCCGGGTTGGCCGCTCTCACCATCAGGCCTATGCCTACCTGCTCACGCCACACCCCAAGCTGATGAGCAAGGATGCGGTCAAGCGGCTGGAGGCGATCGCCGCCCTTGAGGATCTCGGCGCCGGTTTTGCGCTGGCGACCCACGATCTGGAGATCCGTGGCGCGGGCGAGCTGCTCGGTGACGATCAGAGCGGCCAGATCGAATCGGTTGGCTTCACCCTCTATATGGAGATGCTGGAGCAGGCGGTCGAGGCGCTGAAAAATGGCAAGGAGCCGTCACTGGAACAACTGATGAGCCAGCACACCGAGGTGGAGCTGCGCCTGCCTGCACTGTTGCCGGATGACTATATTCCGGACGTCAATATGCGGCTCTCCATGTACAAGCGGATCGCCAGCGCGGCGGACGAGCAGGAGCTGCGCGAACTGAAAGTGGAGCTGATAGACCGTTTTGGCCTGCTGCCGGAGGCGTCCAAAACCCTGCTGGAGCTGGCGGCCTTCCGCCAGCGTGCCACAGCGCTGGGCATTCGCCGGGTAGAGATGAGCGAGCGCGGCGGCTATCTGGACTTCACACAAGAAACCAAGGTCAATCCGGCCTATCTGGTCAAGCTGCTCTCCAGCCAGCCACGGGTCTACAAGATGGACGGGCCGACCCGGCTGCGTTTTCAAATGCCCACCCAGGAGCGCGCCATGCGCCTCAAGCTGGTGGATGGCTTGCTGGCAGATCTTGCCAACAACAGCCTGTGAGGGCGAGCCTTGCTGGCAGATAGCCCAGCAAATGAAGCCAACGAAAACGGGAGCCAAATTGGTTCCCGTTTTTTTATTTGCTATGTGTCAACAGGGAACTATCAGCCTTGGTTGGCCGGATCCTCGTGAGCAGAGAACTCCCGCATAAAGGCCTCGGCCCGCTCCACCATCTTGGTGGAACCGACGAAGTAAGGGGTGCGCTGGTGTAGCGCGGTGGGCTGGATATCCATGATCCGGCCAAAGCCATCTGAGGCTTTGCCGCCCGCCTGCTCCACCAGAAACGCCATCGGATTGCACTCATAAAGCAGGCGCAGCTTGCCGTTCGGCGAGTTGGTGCCGGACGGATAGATGTAGATGCCGCCCTTAAGCAGGTTGCGATGGAAATCAGAGACCAGGGATCCGATATAGCGGGAGGTGTAAGGGCGATTGGTCGCCTCGTCGCGCTCCTGACAATATTTCAGGTACTTCTTCACCCCGTCCGGGAACTTGATGTAGTTGCCCTCATTGAGCGAGTAAATCTTGCCCTCTTCCGGAATGCGGATGTTCTCGTGAGAGAGGCAGAAGCAGCCGATGGAAGGATCATAAGTAAAGCCGTTGACACCAAAGCCGGTGGTGTAGACCAGCATGGTGGAGGAGCCATAGACCACGTAACCGGCGGCGACCTGACGGTTACCCGGTTGCAGGAAGTCTTCCAGGGTCACTGCGCCACCTTGCGGGCTCAAACGGCGGTAGATGGAGAAGATGGTACCGACCGAGACGTTGACATCGATGTTGGAGGAGCCGTCGAGCGGGTCGATCAGCACCACGTATTTGGAATTTTTGGAGAGTGGCGAGTCAAAGGCCACGAAGTCCTCTTCCTCCTCCGAGGCCATGCCACACACCTCACCACGGGCCTCAAGTGCGGCCTTGAAGCGCTCGTTGGCATAGACATCCAGCTTCTGCTGCACCTCTCCCTGCACGTTTTCAGCGCCCATTGAGCCGATGATATCCGCCAGCCCCGCCTTGTTGATCTCCCGGTTCACCACCTTGGCGGCGAGGCGGATCGAACTCAGCAGCGAGGTCAGCTCGCCAGTCGCGGTAGGGTAGTCCGCCTGCTTTTTGACGATGAACTCACCCATGGTGATCATGTTTCGCATTGTTATTCCTTTAGGTCGCATCAGTTGGCTTTGAAAACGTTTGCAGGGGTCGGCAAAAAAAACACCGATCACCGACGGCCTTGATTTGTAACCTAATGTAACGCCTGCCTTTGCTTTTTGCAGCGAATTAAGCGGTCTAATAAATCGACGATTTCGTCCCTTTTTCGCTCAATTATCCCCTTTAAAAGGTTTCATACGATAACTTCAAGCCGCTTAATTCGTGCAAATAAGCGGCTGTATCCCGCGTGATGACTGGCATTCTGCCGCTGGGTAATGCCCCTGCTGACACTTGTTTCCCACTTCTCCCCCACTTGAGATCCGATTGCCAATCCAGCACACTAATTTCGCTTTGGAAGCAAATAAAACTCAAGGATTATCAATGAACAAGACTCTCATTGCCGGCATGGTAGCCGGACTTTTCGCCCTTCCCGCCGGGGCAGCAGAAGTGCCAGCCGGCACCAAGCTGTTACCCGATGCCCAGCAAACCTATGTCACCAATATCGGCAGCGAGCCGACTACTATCGACCCCCAACTGGTGGAAGAGAGTGCAGGCAGCGCCATCGTCAACGATCTGTTTGAAGGGCTCTATACCCTCGACGCCAACGGCAAGACCCTGCCCGCTGGCGCACTCAGTTACGAGCTGGATAGCACAGGCACCGTCTATACCTTCAAACTGAGGCCGGAAGCCAAGTGGTCTAACGGTGAACCGGTCACCGCCGCCGATTACGTCTACGGCTGGCAACGGGCCGCCAACCCCAAAACCGCTTCCAACTATGCCTGGTTTATCGAATTGATGGGCATCACCAATGCCAGCGAGGTGATCCAGGGCAAGAAGAGCCCGGATACGCTGGGCGTCAAGGCACTGGATGAGCACACCCTGCAGGTGACCCTGAAAAATCCGGTCCCCTTCTTCCTGAAGACGCTGGCTCACTACACCACGTTCCCAGCCCCCAAAGTGGCCATCGAAAAATTTGGCAAGGATTGGGTCAAACCGGGCAATATTGTCTCCAACGGCGCCTTTGTACTCGAGGAGTGGACCCCCAACGAGCGACTGAGCGCCGAGCGCAATACCCACTACTGGGACAACCAGCACACCGTCCTGAACAAGGTGGTCTATCTGGAGATCGTCTCCGAAACCGCCGCCTACAACCGCTATCGCACCGGTGAGCTGCACTACACCACCTATCCGCTGGAGCAGTACAAGCACATCAAGAGCCAAAGCCCGCAAGATCTGGTCAGCGCCCCCATGCTCGCCACCTATTACTACGTATTCAATGTGAACCGCAAACCGTTCGATGATCCGAAAGTGCGCAAGGCCCTCTCGCTGGCCCTCGACCGTGAGACCATCACCGACAAGATCCTGGGGCAAGGGCAGCTGCCCGCTTTCAGCCTGACCCCACCGAGCGTCGATGGCTTTGATCTGAAAAAACCGGCCAGCCAGCAGCAGAGCAAAGAGGCGCGGATCAAGCAGGCCAAAGCATTGCTGGCCGAAGCGGGTTATGGCCCGGACAAACCGCTCACCGTGGATATCCTCTATAACACCAACGAGAGCCACAAGAAGATCGCGCTGGCCGTCTCCTCCATGTGGAAACACAACCTGGGGGTCACCGCCACCCTCAACAACATGGAGTGGAAGACCATGGTCTCCACCCTCAACGAGGGGGACTTCGGGGTGAGCCGCTACTCCTGGAACGGGGATTACAACGATGCCTCCACCTTCCTCGATATCCTGACCTCTAGCAGCAGTGCCAACAGCGGCAAGTGGTTCAACAAGGAGTACGACGCCCTGCTGGCCAAAGCCCATGACGCGCAGGATGCTGCCGAACGCAATCAGCTCTACCAGCAGGCGGAAGCATTGATCGAGGCAGAAGCCCCTATCGCGCCGCTCTACTTCTACGTCAAATCGCGACTGCTCAAGCCGTTCGTCAAGGGTTACCCCTATCAGAACCCGCAAGACATCGTCTATAGCCGGGACCTCTATCTGGTCGCCCAGTAACCGGTCGCGCACAGCCTGACCATAAAAAAGCGCCTGCATTGCTGCAGGCGCTTTTTCGTGCTTGGCCAGCACATCACGCTGCCAAATTACCCGTCCGGGCACGATTACTCCTCAGGACAGGGCGCCATGGCCAGTCGGCGGCGCCTCAGCACCACAGGTCGCACCAGCAGCTGCGCCAGCAAGACACCGAGCAGGGTCAGACCGCCCCCGATCAGGTGATAGCTGGTCAGCCGCTCCCCCAGCAGGGTGATGGCAAGGCCAGCCGTCAGTACCGGCAACAGGTTCATAAAAATGGCGGTGCGGTTGGCACCGAGCAGGGTGATCCCCTGCATCCAGAGCCAGGGGCAGAGTGCCGATGCGGGGATCCCCGCATAAAAGATCAGCCAGAGCGCCCGCCCCTCGGGCAACTGACCATCCACCAGCAGGAAGAAGGGGGTCAGGATCACCACACTGCAGAGCACCTGACCGTAGAGCAGCGACCAGTTATCCAGCCCCAGATCCCACTTCTTGAGCAGCACGCTATAGAGGGCATAGGTGCCCGCCGAGAGCAGCATGTAGACCGAGCCAATATGAATACCCTGGGTAAACAGCCGGGTCGGATCCCCCTGCCCCAGCAAGATAGACAAGCCAAGGATGGAGAGTAGCGCCCCCAGCACGGCGCCCCAGGTGGGCCGCTCGCGCAGTAGCCAGATGCTGAACAACACGGTCAACAGCGGTGTCAGCCCCATCATCAGCCCCATCTCGGTGGCCCCCAGGGTTTGCGCCGCGTAGTAACCAAAGGTCTGGTTGAGCACCATACCCAGCAGCGCCAGCATGGCGATCTGCCAAAGACCTGCCCGCAAGCGAGCACGGGCACGCCATACCCGACGGGCCAGAAACGGGCTCAACACCAAGGCAGCCACTACCCAGCGGGACCACGCCATCGCGGCGGGCGACAACACACCAACCGCCAGTTTGCTGACGATGCCATTGCCCGCCCAGATGGCAATGCAGGAGAAGGGAAACAAGAAGGCAAGGGGCATGCACACATCCAGGGTCACGGAGCAGACAACAGCGAGCGAGTATAAGGGGCGAGAAGCCAGAAACAAATATGCCCGCACAATCGCGGGCATATATTAACGGTCATCAACAGGCTGGTATATCTGTGCAGAAACACGTTCAGAAGAACGTCACGCCGCATCCATATGAAGTCTGGAGATCATCTGGTTGACCTCCGTAACCGTTTGGCGGTGAGGGATGTCGGCAGCGCTCGGCATCAACAACAAACCAAATTGAAAATCAAACCGACCTCGACCATGGATGTAAATCCGACCTTTGAAGAAGGTTTTGACGTGCTTTGCCACCATCAGTGGCAGATACTTCTTGAACACTCTCATCGTTTGCAACCTCTTGCAGTTGTATCCGTATGACAGCAGCTTCTGCGAAATAATTCCGTTAACTAACGATAAAAAACCGGAAAAATCGCCCATCTCTTCCCAAAAAATTCAATTTATAACTTTTTATTAACTTTTAGCCTATTGTATGCGGCCCTTCCAGCCAGAGCAAGGCACCTTTGCCATTGTGCCACTCGATACAGGCGATCCCTGAGGTAGCGAACATCGGTGCGCCTGCTGCCGGACAGAGGCTTTGCACCAGATAACCCACCAGCGGCAGATGGCTGACCATCAGGATCTGGTCGTGTTGTTCAGCCAGGGCGGTGAGGTAGCTGGCCACGAAAGCGGTATCACCGTAAGGGGTAATGTCACCACTCTCTTCAACGGCTGCTGCGTCAGGTAACTCACTGCATATGGCTTGCCAGGTTTGGCGGGCCCGCAGATAGTTGCTGTGGATCACCCGATCCAGCGGGCCGCTCAGCTGAGGCGCCAACCAGCGGGCCATGCCGATAGACTCTTCAATACCCTGCTCGGTCAAAGGACGCTGTTCATCTGTTTTCGCATTCATGCCAGCCTGGCCATGACGCATGATATAGATCTTCATTACAACCTCGCCCAACGGGCCTGTTTTGATAGCTGGCGGATCTTACCCCGCCACGGGTATGTAAACAATTGCGCTACCTCTCAGAAAAGGGTTTGCCTGACGGGATCGCGCGGTCGATAATCATGTTTAAATTCAAATAAATCCAACGTGAGTCACACGCCAATGAGCCCATATGCCAGTCCTAACGACCATCGGCAATACCATTTTCTGGCGCTGGCCAACCAGCTCAGGGTCTTGTTGATTTGTGATCCCGATACCGACAAATCCGCCGCCTCGCTGGCGGTCAATACCGGCCATTTTGACGATCCTGCCGACCGCCAGGGCATGGCCCATTTTCTTGAGCACATGCTGTTTCTCGGCACCGGTACTTACCCCAAGCCCGGTGAATACCAGCAATTTATGAGCCGCCATGGCGGCAGCAATAACGCTTGGACCGGCACCGAGTTCACCAACTTCTTCTTCGAGATCGACAACGGCTTCTTCGAAGCGGGGCTGGATCGCTTCTCCCAGTTCTTTATCTGCCCCACCTTCACAGCAGAATGGGTGGATAAAGAGCGCAACGCAGTCGACTCCGAGTACCGCCTCAAGCTGCAAGATGATGTGCGCCGCAGCTATCAGGTGCATAAAGAGACGGTCAATCCGGCGCACCCCTTCGCCAAATTCTCGGTGGGCAACCTCGATACCCTGGCCGATCTGCCGGGGCGGGATCTGCGCTCCGACCTTATCCGTTTTTACGAAAGCCACTACAGCGCGGATCGCATGGCGCTGGTAATGATTTCGCCAGCATCGATCGATACCCAGCTGCAGTGGTGCTGTCGCTATTTTGCTCCCATTTTGAATCGCAATTTGGGAACGCCGACCCTCACCATGCCGCTCTACCGGCTCGATGATCTCGGCGTGCGCATCCACATCAATCCGGTCAAGGAGACCCGCAAGCTGTCGCTCAGCTTCCCCCTGCCCAATGTGGATGAGTTTTACGACAAAAAGCCCCTCACCTTCCTGAGCCATCTGATTGGCTACGAGGGGGATGGCAGCCTGCTCTCCCTGCTCAAGGCGAAAGGCTGGGTCAACCAGCTCTCGGCGGGTGGTGGCATCAGCGGCGCCAACTTCAAGGATTTTGGCGTCAACTTCGGCCTGACCCCTCTGGGCCTTGAGCATGTGGACGACATCCTCGCCGCCCTGTTTGGCTATCTGAAACTGATTGGCCGCGAAGGGCTGCAGAGCTGGCGCTATGACGAAAAACGCACCGTGCTCGAATCGGCATTCCGCTTTCAGGAGCGCGGCCGCCCCCTCGATACGGTGTCGGGGCTGGTGCTCAACCTCTTTAGCTACCAGGCCGAAGATCTGCTCTACGGCGACTACATGATGCGGGAATATGACGAGGGGCTGATCCGCCGCTTCCTCGCCAAGCTCACCCCGCACAACCTGCGCATCACCATTACCGCGCCGGAAGTGGCGACCGATCGGCTGGCTCGCTGGTATCAGACCCCCTACAGCGTGGCGACCATCACCGAGGCCGAGAAGATCCGCTGGCAGCAGAGCGAGCCGGACAAGGCGCTGGCCCTGCCGCTGCCCAACCCCTTTATCAGCAACCGGCTCGATCCGCGCACGCCACAGCTTGCCGCCGACATGCCCGCCTGTCTTATCGATCGGCCCGGTTTTCGCCTCTGGCACCTCCATGAGCACCTGTTCAGCGTGCCCAAGGGCAATCTCTACATCTCCATCGACAGCGAACATGCGGTAAAAAATCCGCGCAATATCGCCATGGCGCGCCTCGCGGTGGAGCTGTTGGCCGACCACCTCAACGCCCTCACCTATCCGGCAGAGCTGGCGGGGCTGGGCTACCAGATCTATGCCCATCAGGGGGGCTTTACCATTAACCTGAGCGGTTTTGCCGACAAGCAGCCGCTGTTGCTCGACATGATCCTCGGCAACCGCACGCTGGGGTATCCGGATCCGGGCCGCTTCGCCGAGATCAAGGAGCAGCTCATTCGCAACTGGGAAAACCAGTCCAAGGCGCGCCCCATCTCCCAGCTGTTCAACCAGCTCACCAGCCTGTTGCAGCCGAACAACCCGCCGTTCGAGCAGTTGCTGCGCCACCTGCGCACCGTCGAGCTGGAAGAGATGCCCGCCTTCGTGGCCCAGCTGTTTGGCGAGGTGCATGTGGAGGCGCTGGTGCACGGCGACTGGACGGCCGCCGAGGCGCTGGAGCTGGCAGCCCTGATGGAGCGCCACCTGAGCGATATCAATGGCACCAGCAGCAAGCCGAGCGGCGAGACCCGCCGCCCGCTCATCTCCATTCAAGACAGGGGCACCCTTATTCGCGAGCAGGGTTGCGATCACGAAGATTCGGCGCTCTTGGTCTACTACCAGTCCCGCACCACCCGACCGCGGGATCTCGCCTGCTTTACCCTGGCGAACCACATCATGTCCTCCACCTTCTTCCACGAGCTGCGCACCCGCCAGCAACTGGGTTATGTGGTGGGCGCCGGCAACCTGCCCCTCAATCGCCATCCGGGCCTGATCTTCTATATCCAGTCGCCGGTGGCGGGGCCGCAGATCCTGCTGGATGCGGTGGAGGAGTTTATCGACCTCTTCCCGCTGGCCATGCTCGAATTCACCGAGCAGCAGTGGCAGGAGAGTAAAGCAGGGCTGCAAGCCCAGCTGAGCGAGCGGGATGCCAACCTGCGCAGTCGCGGCCAGCGGCTGTGGGTCAGCATCGGCAACAAGGATCTGGGATTCGATCAGCGGGAACGGGTATGCGAAGAGGTGGGTAACTTAAGCCGCGCCGATCTGGTGCGCTTTATCACCCAGCTGCGCTCGCGCACCTCCGATCGGCTGATCCTCTGCAGCTATGGTCAGGGGCACGAACATGACGAGCGGATCACCGGTCAGTTTATCGATGATCCCAAGGCATTTCGGCTCAATGCCGCCACCTTCGAGGCCTGATCGGGCCTCGATATCCCCCGTTTTTCCCTTCCTACGGTAAATCGCAGGCAATAAAAAGCCGACCCATCAGGGTCGGCTGGAAAAACCATAACAATTGCGACCAAAGCCGCCAAAAGTGAACATGAGCGTGAAAATCAGACACTGAGTTGCTGATCAGCAAGCGGGCTAAACCCTGAACTTGCGTTGCAATGCCAACAGTGATTGAGAAACAGCCTCATAGTAGGCACTCCCACCGCCAATCACGTTGATCTATGTCAAAGGAGGTAGCGAAGAACACGCAGCCCGACGATTTGTCGGCGCAGATCACCCTTTGCCCGCCCGTTAGCCACGGCGTACCAGCCGGTACGCCACCTCATCGAAGTAAGAGAGCTGACCCGCCAGCACTTTGGGATTATCTACCTCGGCGGCGCGCCCCAGCACCTCGATGCGAAAATCGCGCTCGAACAGCGCCCGCACCTCCATCTCCCCCACCGAGAAGGGGGGCTGAGTCTGCTGCTCCGGCTGATACTCGAGGGTCACCAGCAGGATCTGGCCACCGGTCTCCACCAGCGAGCTGATAAGAGCAGCATACTGGCGGCGCATCGCCGTCGGCAGGGCGATCAGCGCCGCACGGTCATAGACCAGCCGGTAACGGCGGCCCAACTCGGGGGCGGCAAAAAAATCCCCCTGGAAAATGCGCAGGCTGTCCACTTGATGGCACTGATAAGGGCCCACTTCGCTCACGGTAGCGGCAAGCTGGTTTTCACTGAAGAACTGGCTGACGGCAAGGCTGGATAACTCGAAACCGTCGATCGGATGACCCTGACCACTGAGCCAGAGCATGTCGCGGGACTTGCCGCACAGGGGAACCAGCACCGGCTCGTCCGCTTGCTGGGCCGACCACCAGGATTGCAGCCAGTGGTTGAAGTCCGCCTGATGAAAGCCAATCCGGTTCTCTTCCCAACGTTGATGCCAAAACGCAGCTTCCATCGTTATTACCCTTCTGTACTAAAGATGCCTCAATATCACAACTTAACCGGCACCGCGCAACCCTCTGCCCTGCCCTTTTTGCCGTGCAGCCCCAGTGTTTTTGCGGATGAATGACAGGAGTTCCCCTTGCCCTGCACCTCGCTGTCGCAATGGGCTCTGTTGGGTGCGTTTATGACGGGCAGAGGCACACCAACCCATGCAAACACGTCATGAGTTGGTGGCGATGAATGAATGAGAGGCATGGTGTTGGCAGGTCAAACAGCGCCTGCCAACGCCAAAAAAGTCACGACAGCGTGGCGCGAACGGCCGCCAGCTGACGGTCGATATAAGCAAAATCGGGGCGATCGGCGGGAACTTCCGAGAGACAGGCCGCTTTGAGCTGATGCAGCCCATCGAGCGGTGAGCACTGAGCGTCGCAATGCGCCAACAGCTCCTCCAGCAGGCAACCAAAGGCGCGCACTTCCAGTCGCTCAAGGCCCAGCGCCCGCTCGCGGTTGCTGCGGTCATAGCTGTTGCGTTCATACAAAGAGGCCGCGCCGAAATCCCCCAGCAAAGCGCGAGCCGGGGCATCAGACCTGCGGGAAAACAGGATATTGTGGCCGTAGAGATCCCCGTGCATGATGCCCGCGCGGTGCAGATGGCCCGCCACCGAGGCGATACCGTGGGCCATCGCCAGCGCATCCGGCACACTCAGGCGCAGCCCCTCGGGATAGATATCCCGGGTGCAGGAGTCCAGGCTCGGCGGCCCGGCCAGATTGGCAAAGGCCGGGTCGATCAGCTCCATCACCAGCACCGGAATGCCGGAGGGGTGATCCGCCACCTTGCCCATCACCTTGATAAGGTTGGGGTGGCTGCCCGCCGCCAGCGATGCTGCCATCTCGCAGCGGGGCAGCCCATCGCTGGTCACCGCCCCCTTGAACAGCTTGACCGCCACCTGACTGGCATCGGCTCTGTCGCTCGCCTGACTCACGGTATCGGCACTGGCATTGGCATCAGCCACGTCACCAATCATGTCGCCAACAAGGGTGGCGCGATGGATAACGCCGGATGCCCCCTGCCCCAGCAGCTCGCCCAGCGCCAGTGTGTCCCAGGCAAGGGGCGCGACATGGGCATCATCGATGGCCCGCGCCTCCTCCCCTTCGCTAAAAGGGTTGCCGGAATAGGCGAGCCAGGCGAGGCGCGGCAGCGACAGTAGCCAGTCGGGGAAGCGTTCGATGCGGTTGGCGGCGATGCGCAGCAGCTCCAGATTGCGGCAGTTGGCAAGGCTCGCGGGCAACTCGCGCAGGCGGTTGCCCGCCAGCATCAGCTTTTGCAGGGCGTCGCACTGGCCCAACTCATCGGGCAGTTGTTCCACCGCGTTGTCAGTCAGGATCAACCAGCGCAACCCCGCAGGCAGCGATTTGGCCGAGACGGTAGCAATCTGGTTGGCCTTGAAACCCACCATGGTCAGTGCCGGGCAGCGCCCCAACACCTCGGGCAGCTCGGTAAAACGGTTCTCGGAGCAGAAGATGATGCGCAATTTGCTGAACCCGGCCAGCTCGTCAGGGAGCGCGCTCAGCTGATTGCCGGTGAGATCCAGCACCTCCAGCGTCTCTTTCAAGCTCAGGATCTCGGGGGGGAAAACCTCGAGGTTTTCCGAGAGCTTCAGATGGCGGGCACCGCACAGTTCACCCGCGCGCAGCTGTTCCAGAGTATGCATAACCGTTTCTCAATCCTGATGATCTGCCTGATGGCGTAGCCAGCCATCAGCGCGCGCCGAACCTGGGTCCGGCGATTTTAAAGGGGGGCATTATAAAGAATTCGGGGCGCAGATCGCCCCTTTTGTTGCCTTGGCGAGGCATGGCGTTCAACAACACCCCCCAACAGATTAACGAAACACGTAGGGTGCAATAAGCGCAGCGCATTGCACCGTTTGCAGAGCAGCTTTTTGGCTAGCGACCAGACGCCATATTAGCGGTGCAATTTCATTGCACCCTACGGCACTGAAGATCTCGGAGGGGAAAACCGCCAGGTTTTCAGAAAGCTTCAGATGGCGGGCACCGCACAGTTCACCTGCGCGCAGCTGTTCCAGAGTATGCATAATTGTTTCTCAATCCTGATGATCTGCCTGATGGCGTAGCCAGCCATCAGCGCGCGCCGAACCTGCGTCCGGCGGTTTTAAAGGGGGGCATTATAAAGAATTCGGGGCGCAGATCGCCCCTTTTGTTTCTTTCGTAATGCTATTTTTTCCAATTGATAGTAACTCTCTGTTAAATCAATAGGTGTACACATAGCTTTCTTCTTCACAGTCACTTGAAGTCATTTGAAAACTAATTCATCATAGTCATGAACTAATTTAGATTACTCAATGTACATATAATGGCAAAAGTTAGAGTGAAAAATGAAAAAACCTATTAAGTGTGATTTAACTCTTCTCCATCTTTTAAAAAAAGTTGAAAAAAAACACATTGACTATCTAGTTGATGTATTGACAGACCATGGTAATGGTAGAATTGCTCTATCTTCATCTATTAAGGATTTGTTAATCACAGAAAAATCCGAGCCAAACTACACTGAAGAGTGCTTGCGTTATATACTAAATGAGTTCCAAGAATACGGTGGACATTCATTAGTTAATATTTTCCGTAGTGAGCCACTACCTTATTCAGAGTTGCTTACGGATGTGCATAAAAAGCTAAATGGAACTGACAGCAAAAGAAAATCATGCTCGCAAAAAGAACATGAAATAGTTTTAAGTTTGTTTGGTAACGAATGGCAATATTTAGAGGAACATGAGCGCTTAGAACGTTGCACCGAGACAAAGGTAATATCTGGTTTTTTCGAGATGGATAAACACCTAAACTTTGATGAAAAAGGTTTTTTAATGGGTCTTTCTACAGCAGCAAGTGCGGCTGCATTTTTTGCCTTTCGCATGTTTCCAGCTACTGCGATTGTAAGTACTCTCGGTTTAGCGGGCCAAAGTGTGGGCGAAGCATATCGGCTCACAATTCCATTTGTTGCTCATATAGCTATGCTGAAAATGCTACATGACATCGAATAAAAAGCAGATGGCAACCACAGCAACATTATTTAATTAGGTCCTATAGAATGTCTAAAGCCTCTACTACAACCAATATCGAAATTGTTGATTCAGAACATCAACCCCTTGTTAAGATAGATAATGCTACAGGAAGTTGGGATGAATATTCTTTATCCAAGGCTAGTAATGAGCTCGACCCTAAAAACATTTCCCAATTTAATCACTTGTTGAGCAGCCTACCAGCTACAGCTACAGCTGGAAACTCACCTCAACTTATGACATGTAGCATTGATTTTAATCGACTAACTCAGGCAAGAGATGGAAGTGGTGCATTGGGCTCTGTAATCGATCCAGAAACCAATAAATTTGTAGCCCAGGCCAGATTTCATGAAGCTGACAATCTGAAAAATATGGTCAATACAAATCTTATTTTCAACCTAGCCTCACAGATACTTGCCCAGAAACACCTTGCTGATATTAATGAGCGTTTACACGCTATTGAGAAAAAATAGACTCAATAAGCTCGCATCTTCAAGAATCACGATTCTCTAAAATTGAAGCATTCCGAGAGCATTTACAGATAGTTGGAAAATTAATTCACTCCGGCTAAGAAATCGATAAAACCAGCCTACAGAACATATCAAAGAGTGTACATGAAGTTCGCTCTGAAGTGAGTCACATTAAAAAAAAACATTATACAATCACATCAAGAAATAAATGCTTTTGATCCTGACAGGATATTTGGTTCAAACGATGTAAGGGACGATCTAAATGAAAAAATAAACAATATAGAGCGTTTGCATCGTGAATATTTCATTGGGATGCAATGTCTATTAATTGCAAACTTGATTTTATTCATTAAGCTTAAAGGAAATAGTGAATTTTCCATTGCAAGTGAACTATATATAAATGAGTTGAATAATGAGTTTGGTGTTTCATACAGTTGGGAAAAATGTAAACGCACGATCTCTCGTCATTTAAACATCATGAAGCCTTTGTTTGAGCGCACAATAAGCACTGAAGCGAATGTCACTATAGTGAAAAACAGACTCAATAAGACTGACATTATATTTGAAACTGAAAAATCGCAATTGATGCAGCTAAACAATAGAGTGCAAGAAGCTAAAACACCTACTATATTACTTGAGACAATTAATGGTGAAGTTAAAAGAGGACTGTATTTATCTAGTTAATTTAAGCATTTTATAAAAGACGCCCTAGGGCGTCTTTCTTATTGCTGAGCTGTGGAGCCCATCGATCCTATCACGCTGGTTCACGCTGCTGGTGATAAACGGATAAAAAAATCCCCGCCGGTTGGCGGGGATGTTTATTGGGTCGTTCTTCACTCCGTGAACGGGAGAGACAACCTAGCTGGCCTTGCGCAGGATCTGCTCAAGGTAGTCGGCGAAGCGGTGACCGTGATGCTCCAGCAGTTTCGGGAACATGGAGATGGAGGTCATGCCCGGGAAGGTGTTGATCTCGTTGAGCAGGATCTCGCCCTCGTCGGTCAGGAAGAAGTCGATGCGCGAGAGGTGGGTCAGTTTCAGCTGACGGAATGCCTTGAGGGCATACTCGTGGATCGCATCGGCCTGCGCCTGGGTCAGCCCTTGTGCCGTGAGGCTGGTTTCGGTGTGGCTGGCGCTGCTGTACTTCTCTTCATAGCTGTAGAACTTGTCCTGCGGGACACAGATCTCGCCCGGATAGGTGGCGATCAGCTCGTCACCGTACTGATAGGCCGCCACTTCCAGCTCGCGCGGCTTGACCGCTTTTTCGATCAACACCTGTTCGGAGTAACCGAAGGCATCGGCAATGCCCTTCACCAGGTCGGCTTCGTTGCTGGCGGAGTAGCAGCCAACGGAAGAGCCCTGAGAGGCGGCCTTGATAAAGACCTTGCCCCACTTGGCCAGCGCGGCTTTGGCATCAGCAAGGGCCGCGTCGCTCTGCTCGGTCAGGAACAGGTAAGGGGTGTTGGGAATGCCGATGGCGGTGAGCCACAGTTTGGTGCTGATCTTGTTGAAGCAGATCTTGCTCGCCTCGGCATCGCAACCGAGATAAGGCAATCCGGCCAGTTCGAGGAAGGATTGCAGATCGCCGGTCTCACCCGGATAGCCGTGAATGCAGGGCACCACGTAATCCACCGGACGGGCCACGCTGTCAAACGAAAGCAGCTTGTCGAGCCCCAGCTTGCACTCGCGGCCATCGGCACTGAGCCAGCGGTCGGCGAACATCTCGACACGGGTCACTTCGATGCCGGGCAGGAGAGCGAGTTGTTGCTCGAGGAAATTGGCGCTACGCAGAGAGACTTCGTGCTCGGAGCCACCGCCGCCGCACAGCAGCAAGACATGCATGTTCTTCATTTAGATGTGATCCCTTGGGAAAGCGGCCTCGTCATGACCATTTGATAAGCCAATCACCATAAAAACCGGACGAAGCCAGATACGAACATAAGTGCGCGCCAGTGTAGCAAGGGAGATCAACCCTTGTCAGCTGATGGGAGCCCCATCACCCTACTTCTTGCGGTGAAAAGCGCCCGTGCTGTCAAAAACCGGTAAAACCGCGCCTCAGCGGGGCGGATCTACCCGCCCCACACCATTGCCATTGACCCGAAACCAGCCAGCAATGCTGTAACGTTGTTGATTGGCGGGCAGCACTTCGTGGGGAAACTCCTCGGAGAGGAACAACACCAGCCGCCCCCCTTTGGGGCTGACATCCATCAGAAACTGCTCGTCGTTGTCATACACCCTGAGCACGCCACCGGCCTCGGGCTGCCAGTCGTTGTTGAGGTAAAACACCGAGGTGAAGCGACGGTTGGAGCGACCGGCAAAGGCATCGCGATGGGTGGCGTAAAAATCCCCGCTGCGATAGCGGGCAAAGTGAGCCTCGTAGTCAAACAGCCCCAGCATCAGCATCCGGTTGGCGGCGAGCCGCAGGGACTCCATTCGCGCGAGGTAATCGACCACTGGGGCGCCGAGTTCCGGCTCCAGCCAGTGGATCTGGTCACGACGAATATCGGCATTGCCTTGATGCAGCGTCTCACGGCCAATGCCGGCGGGTTGCCACTCTGTGGGTAGACACGCTTTGAGGGCATCCACTTCGGTGGCGGTTAAAAAATCATCCACAATCACCCATCCCCGGGTGTAAATGGCATCCATGACAGCTTGATAGTCCAAGACAGGCTCACAATGAGTGGAGAGAGGGCGCTTTGTAGCGGCTTACCGGCCAAGGTACAAACCGGTTTGCTTCTCTTGAGAAGTCCCGCCATCAATACGCTATTTCATTGATGACTATCTGATTTTTCCAGATGAGTGTGATCCCGCCCCTCCCCTTGCCGTATTGGCTGACGAAAGTGTGATATTACCCGCAATGAGCAGGTGCCATCACCGGCGAGTCTTGCCGCAGCAAGAGCCAACCGATACCGTAGCAGTAGCCCTGTTCCCCCTCTCTTATGCTGACAACCAACAAAAGGATAATGTCATGTCCCTGCCTGATCTGACTTTGCAACAACTGGATGACACCCCCTATCCGCTGACTCAGCTGGCCGGCAAGGTGATATTGGTGGTCAATGTGGCCAGTCGCTGTGGATTTACCCCGCAATACACCGGTCTTGAAGCGCTCTATCAGGAGCTTGGGCCCAAGGGCTTGGTGATCCTGGGCTTCCCCTGCAACCAGTTCGGCAATCAGGAGCCGGGGGATGCGGACGATATCGCCAGCTTCTGCTCACTCGACTATCCGGTCAGCTTTCCCATCATGGCCAAGTGCGATGTCAACGGCGAACATGCCCACCCCTTCTACCAGTGGCTTAAAAAGCAGAAACCGGGATTTTTGGGGCTGGAAAACGTCAAATGGAACTTCACCAAATTTCTGATCGACCAGGAGGGCAATGTGGTGGACAGATTCGCCCCGCAAGCCAAACCCGAGAGTCTGACCGAACAGATCCGCGAGATGCTCTGATCCCCCGACCCTGTTTTCGCCATATTTACACCATTGTGTGGCGGCCAGCACGACAGCTACTGCGTGCAGGCCGCTCTTCTGCTATATTACGGCCCCACTATCTTTTCCAGATGGTGATTGGTGCAACGCTGCCGATCACCCATTGAGCCCAAGGCTCACCTCAGGAGTGTCTCTCGAACATGTCATTTAACGAACTGGGTCTGTCCCCGCACATTTTGCGGGCCGTCAAGGAGCTGGGTTACGAGCAGCCAACCCCCATCCAGCAGCAAGCGATTCCGGCCATTCTGGCCGGTCAGGATGTGCTCGGCGGCGCTCAGACAGGCACAGGCAAAACGGCCGGTTTCACCCTGCCTATGTTACAGCGACTGCTGGTCAACCACGGGCGTAGCCGCCGTCAGGTGCGTGCGCTGGTGCTCACTCCGACTCGCGAGTTGGCCGCCCAAGTGGGTGAGAGCATCACCAAATATGCCCACCACCTGCCGTTTCGTACCCTGATCGCCTACGGTGGCGTCAGCATCAAACCCAACCTCGACGCCATCAAGCTGGGTGTGGATATTCTGGTCGCCACCCCGGGCCGCTTGCTCGACCTGCTGACTCAAGGTGCACTGACCCTGAACCAGCTGGAAGTGCTGGTACTGGATGAAGCTGACCGTATGCTCGACATGGGTTTTATCGTCGACATTCGCCGGATCATGAAGGCACTGCCTGCAGAGCGGCAAACCCTGCTGTTCTCTGCCACTTTCTCCAACGAGATCAAAGCGCTGGCCGATGATTTGCTCAAGGAGCCCACCCTGATCGAGGTTGACCCGAGCAATACCGCCGCCGAACAGGTGACTCAGCGGATCATCGAAGTCGATCGGGAACGCCGTCGTGAGATGCTTTCTCATATGATTGGCCGTGGCAACTGGCAGCGGGTGCTGGTGTTTGTCCGCACCAAGCAGATCGCCGATCGCCTCGCCCAGCAGATGCAAAAAGATGGCCTCAATACCGTGGCTATTCACGGTGACAAGAGCCAGGGCGCCCGCAACCGGGCACTGGCTGATTTTCGCAGCGGCGCCGTGCGGGTGCTGGTCGCCACCGATATCGCCGCCCGCGGCCTCGATATCGATCAACTGCCCTATGTGATCAACTTCGAACTGCCGCAAATGGCAGAGGATTATATCCACCGTATCGGCCGAACTGGCCGTGCCGGTCGTGGTGGTGAAGCCATCTCGCTGGTCAGCCATGACGAGCTGGATCAACTCAAAGCCATCGAAGCCCTGATCGGCCAGTCTCTGCCACGGGAGATCATGGCCGGGTACGAGCCCAGCGGTAAGGTGAGCCGCCAAACCCTGCCAGGTAGCAAGCCGGTGCAAAACCCGCCCCGTGACCGCGGCCATGCCAACGCCAAGAGCAATGCCAAAGGCAAACCCGCAGCAGGCAAAGGTAAAGCCAAGAGCGATGCCCCCAAAAAACCGGCACCAGCCCGCAAACGGGAAGTGGTCGGTGAAGATATCGGCTTTACCCCGATGCGCCGCCTGCCCAAGACCATGCGCGACAGCTATCAGGACAGCAGTGACGAATAAATCACGCCCTGAGCTGCCGCTCTAACCCCAAGAGGGAGCCAATTTGGCTCCCTCTTGCGTTATCAACGTGGCAGTTGCACCCAGCTGTTCAGCTCAGGATCAGACCAGTGAATGACCCACAGCGGCGGCGCCATGGCTGGGCGGCGCGGAACCATCGAGCGGATTGAGCTGCAAGAACTCGAACAAGCCAGCCTGCATATTGACGTTCCAGAAGCGACCGGCCAGGGTCAGCAACAGTCTATCGCCACCGATTTCAGCCAACCCGTGCTGCTGCCAAACTGCAAAGAGCGGCATAAGATGAGTCAGCAAAGGCGCAGGCAGACGATCCAGTGCCAGCACACCACAGTCGAGGGCCCCTCTTAGCACACCATCCATCCGCCCATTGGGATTGCGCCCCATCACCATCCCAGGCGCCCGCTTGCCGTTGGCCAACGCATCGTGCCAAGGGGCCAGTTCCCGGCCATACATCAAGCCGTGACCATGAACACTGCCCCCCGCCCCGGCGCCAAAAGGGAGGATCTCGGCGCCACGCTTGGCCATCTGGTTATAGCGGCTCTGCTCGGCCTGGCTGCGTCGCCAGTGGCTGCACGATAGGCGCTCCCAGCCGTGGGCTTCCAGTTGCGCTCCGCCATAGGCATACATGGCTGCTCGCTGCTGGCTGTCGGCTACCCAACCCAGGGTGCCCTTCTCCTGCGCCCGCTCAAGATTGGTGCCCTGCATGGCGATCAATTGGTAGAGATCCACCCCGTGCACGCCGCTCGCCATCACATCACGGATATCCTGCTGCCACACGGCATCATCCTGACCGGGCAGACCGAAGATGAGGTCTGCCACGATCACAGCCGCATCATCCCTGGTCAGCTCGCCAAGACGGGTCAGCAGGGTATCCCTGTCATCGAAGCGGGCCGCCTGCTGGCGCACTTGGGTATCAAAGCTCTGCACCCCGAACGAGAAGCGGTTGAAGCCACCCGCCAGTGCCGTCTGCCATTTTTCATCATCAAAACCGTTGAGCCGCCCCTCCAGCGTCACCTCGGCATCGGTCGCCAGCGGAAAACGGCGGATCACCTCGGCCAGCATCGCCAGCTCGTCAGCGCTCATATCCGTCGGCGTGCCGCCCCCCACATACACCGCCGAAAAAGCCATGCTCTGCGCTAATGGCGTCTCTGCTGCCTGAGCAAGCGACCCGCAGAGCGCATTGATGTAGCGGTTGATCCGCGCCGGATTGGCGCCATTTTCAAAAAAATTACAGAAGCTGCAGCGCTTGCGGCAAAACGGAATGTGGATATAGAGGGCTCGCTCTTGCGCATCGCTTTCGCGCTGCCACCAGCCCTGCCAACCGGCCTCATCCAGCGGGAAGGGGCGCATCCCTCCCCGACTGGCGTGAGCAGAAGTCTTGGCGCTAAAGGCAAATTTAAGGGGGTCCGGTGAGGCAATGCCGGTCATTGAGGGGGTCAGATTCATGGTGGTCACTATTCAGCAAATAATGACAATGATAACGATTATCGTTACTGGCAATTTGTTCTGGATCAACCCAAGGAGCAGCGCCATTCCCAGAGGCCATTTTGGCAACATGCATTACCGATCTACTTAACAGATTATTTACTCAAGAGCGGTTATGGTGTGCCGATAGAGAACCATCTCCCGCCGTTTCTTCGTCTACGATCAAGATGATACGGGATCTCATAACAACACCAAGCGCATGGAACTTGCCCAAGATGCATAACCTCTCCTTGAACTGGAAAATATTCCTCCCTCTTGCGCTGGTCATCAGCACCACCTTTGGCCTCTGCTTCGAACTCTCTGCCTGGCTACAACGGGATCTCGCCATCCGGCTGGCGGGAGAGAAAGTCGAGAGCGCGGCCAACACCTACATGGATCAGCTCAACGTGCTGATGATGACCGGTGGCATGGCCAACCGGCAGATTGTGCAGACCAAACTCAAAAGCGAGGCAGGTATTGTCGAGGCCCGCCTGATCCGTGCCCCGGCCGTCAGCAACCTGTTTGGCCCGGGTCACCCGGATCAGAAAGCGCAAGACCCCCTCGATGAGCGGGCCATCAATCAGGGAGAGACCATCCTCCAGCAACAGGGCAACCAGCTCACCCTGATCAAGCCGTTCAAAGCCTACAAGGAGTATCGCGGCACCCAGTGCACCAGTTGCCATCAGGTCAATGAGGGGACAGTGATGGGCGCGGTGCGGATCAGTTATGACCTCAGCCACACCTTCGGCGAGATCCGCCACAACAACCTGATCCTGAGCGGCAGCCTGGCAGCCGTCTTCAGCCTCGGCTTCGGCCTGCTCTGGTGGGTGTTGCAACGCTACGTGAAACGCCCGCTACGTCAGTTGCAACTCACCATGATCCAGATGGCCAAAGAGCGTGACCTGGCCCTCCCCCTGGTCAATCACAGCCGGGATGAACTGGGCCAGATGACCCGCGCCGTCAATGACATGGTGCAGGGGTTCCGCCACAGTCTGCAGGAGGTGGAAGGCGCCACCCACCAGCTCTATCAGGAGTCGAACCAGATCCGTCAGATCGCGACCCAGACCGAAAATTCGGCCAGCCAGCAAGAGGGGATGACCACTCAGGTCGCCGCCGCAGTGAGCGAACTGGCCGCCAGCTCTCACGAAGTGCGCGAACACGCCCGCCGCAGCGCCGAGCTCTCCGCCCTCACCAATCAGGATGCCGCCAACACCAGCCGGCTCGCCCAGCACTCCATCACCGATATGGACGAGATGTCGGCCGAAATTGATCGGGTGGATCAGGTGATCCAGCAACTCGACAGTCGCTGCCTCGCCGTTGACAGTGTGCTGGAAGTGATCAAAGGGATAGCCGATCAAACCAACCTGCTGGCGCTGAACGCCGCCATTGAAGCGGCCCGGGCGGGCGAACAGGGACGCGGCTTTGCGGTGGTGGCCGATGAAGTACGAGCGCTATCCAACCGCAGCCGCGCCGCCAGCGAAGAGATCTCCCGGATGATCGCAGCGCTGCAAAAAGAGGCCCAGAGCGCGGTTACGGTGATCGGGGATGCAAAAAGCAAGGCCGGTGAGAGCATCAGCAAGACCGAAGCGACCCTGGCAGCCATGCAGAACATCATCGGACGTATTGCCAGCATCAACGACCTCAACGCCCAGATGGCTCAGTCGGCCGAAGAGCAGGATCGGGTTTGCCATGAGGTGGACAGCTCGGTGAGCGATATTCGCAGCACCTCCAACGACACTCTGGGCCAGGCCCATGATGCCAATCTCGCCAGCATCCAGCTGGTAGAGCAGTGCCAGAAACTGGAGGCGCTGCTTAAAACCTACCGTTGGTGATCGCTGCAGCTCAGCAAAAAAATCCGATACCTGTACAGGTATCGGATTTTTCACTTATCAGATTGACCGATCACATGTTGGCTCTATATGCGATCAGTCATCGGCCATGCTGACGGCTTAAGCCCGTTTTTCCTCAAGCCATGCCCCCTGGCTCTGCATCTCGAACAGCTGGGCATAATGACCGCCAAGAGCCATCAGTTCACTGTGGCTGCCCCGCTCGTTCACCTGACCGCGGGAGAGCAGCAGGATCTCGTCCGCATCGACAATGGTCGAAAGTCGGTGAGCGATGGCGATGGTGGTGCGGCCACGACGCGCCGCAGAGATCGCCTGTGACAGCGCCAGCTCGGTCTGGGAGTCCACACTGGCGGTTGCTTCGTCCAGAATGAGGATGCGCGGATCCCCCACCAGCGCGCGGGCGAACGAGAGCAACTGACGCTGACCGGCGGAGAGGTTCTTGCCCCCCTCCTCCATCAGGGTGTTGATCCCCTCCGGCAAGCTGCGAACAAACTCGGCCAGCTGCACCTCGCTCAGTGCTTGCCAGAGCCGCCCCTCATCGATGCCAGCGCGGCCAAGACGCAGGTTCTCCGCCAGAGTGCCGACGAAGATAAAGGGATCTTGCTGCACCAGTCCGATAGTGCGGCGCACCGCGGCCAGCGACAGCGCCTCTAGCGAGTGATCATCAAAACGGATCGCTCCATGGTCTAGCGGATAGAAGCCCATCAGCAGACTGATGATGGTGGACTTGCCGCTGCCGGTATGGCCCACCAGCGCCAACATCTGACCGGGTCGCGCAGCAAAACTGACCTGTCGCAGCACCTGTTGCTGGCCATCATAGGAAAAAGTCACCTTATCAAAGCAAACCCGTCCTTGCAGATCCTGGTGTGCGCCATCGGTACTTTCACGCGGCTCATCGAGCAGGGCAAACACCCGCTCCCCCGCCACCATCGCCTGCTGCAGCTGGTTAAGCTGGTTGGTCATCTCGATCAAGGGCTCGATCATCCGCCCCAGATAGCTGATAAAGGCATAAAGCACCCCCACCTGAATGGCCCCTTCTGCACTTAATCCCTCTTTGGCAAACAACGCCAGCAAACCGATCAGCACCATCATGTAAAACATGTCGATCAGCGGGCGCAGCAGGATGCCATTGATCTTGAGACTCTTGAGCCGGGCCGACCAGTGTTGCTGGTTAACCTCGGCAAAGGCGTTGGCGAAATGACGTTCTTGTACCATCGCCTGGATCACCGGCATTCCCTGCAGCGACTCGTTAAGGCGACTGTTGATATCGGACAGCAAACTACGGGTCACTCGTACCACCGGCACACTCAACTTCTGATAAAGCCACATCACAGCCATTACCGCAGGCAGCAAGGTCGCACAGACCAGCATCAAGCGCAGATCCAGCAATGCCATTGAGATGAGAATGCCGCACAACAGCACCACCTTTTGCACCAGCATCCCGATCACCTGCACATAGAGGTTCATGATGGCTTCAGTGTCATTGGTGATCCGGGAGATGAGGGAACCCGAGCGATGCTGGTCAAAATAGCGAACCGGCAACCTTATGGCGGTAGCAAACACCTGCTCGCGCAAGGTCTGCACCACCGCCTGGGCGATGCGGTTAAAGCGCAGTGATTGCAAATAGAAACCCGCCGCAGAGAGTACCTGCAAGGCCAGATAACCGGCAGCAATCGCGCCGATGGCTGGCCACACAATATTGCGTGGTGCCAGATAGTCATCGATGAAGGTCTTGATCAGCAGTGGCCCTGCCACTTCAGCGCCCGTCGCCAGTAGCAGGCAGATGCCAGCTTGGATCAGCCAACGCGGATAACGGGCACAGTACCCCAGCAGCCGTTTGATAGTCGGGTTCACAGGCTCTCCTCCACGTCTTGCTCCAGACGCTGGTAGCGCACCATGTCAGCATACCAGCCATCATGTGCCATCAGCTCCTGATGACTACCCCGCTCACTGATCACCCCCTGCTCCAATACCAATATCTCGTCGGCCTGTTCCACCGCCGTCATCCGGTGGCTAATCAGGATCAAAGTGCGATCATGGGCCTTCAGCGCATGGAGGATCTGCTGCTCGGTGTGGGCATCTACCGCTGACAGCGCATCATCAAGTACCAGGATCGGCGCCTCTAGCAGCAGGGCGCGGGCAATGGCGAGCCGCTGTTTCTGACCACCGGAGAGGGTGACGCCCTTCTCCCCCACCTCGGTTTCATACCCCTTGGGGAAACGCACGATATCATCGTGGACACAGGCGATACGCGCCACCCGCTCGACCTCCTCGCGACTCGCATCGGGCTTGCCGAGGGCAATATTGGCGGCGATGGTGGTGGAAAACAGGAACGGCTCCTGCGGCACATAGGCAAACTGGCTCCGCAACACCGCCAACGACAGCTGCTCAATGGTCACGCCACCCATCACTATCTGGCCTGCAGTGGGATTGGCAAGGCGCATCAACAGCTTGAGCAAGGTGCTCTTGCCAGCACCAGTGCGTCCCACCACCCCGAGCATACCGTTCCGTTGCAGGGTAAAATCCACATCTTGCAGCAGGGTGCGTTGCTCCAGCCGATAACTCACCGCCTCAACATGAAGGGGAAACGCTGCGATAAATGCCGTTGGATGAGCAGGTTCTTCAATGTCGCTGCGTTCGCCAAGCAGGCTCTCGATGCGGGAATAGGCGGCACTGCCCCGTTCGATAATGTTGAACAACCAGGCGATGGCAAACATCGGCCAAATCAGCTGGCCAAGATACATGGTAAAGCTGGTGAGCTGCCCCAGGGTCAATTCATCTTGCAATACCAGCGCACTCCCCCCCGCCACCGCAAGAAAGTAAGAGCAACCGATACAGAGATAGATCACCGGATCAAACTTGGCATCGATACGGGCTACCGCCATGTTGCGATCCCCGGCCTGCCTTGTCAGCTCGGCAAAGCCTTCATCTTCAAGGGACTCAACCGCATAGGATTTGAGCACCCGCACGCCGGAAAGGGCTTCCTGTGTCTTGTTATTGAGCTTGGAAAAAGTCCCCTGCGCCGCCTTGAACTGGGTGTAGATCTGAGTGCCGAAACGGTTCATGAAATAGGCCATCACCGGCAGCGGTAACAACGAGAGCAGCGTCAATTGCCAGGAGTACTGGCTGCACATGATGGAGAGCACCAGCACCCCGACCATGATGGAATCTACCAGCGTAAGCACCCCTTCACCGGCAGTCATCTCAACCGCTTGAATGTCGTTGGTAGCATGGGCCATCAGATCGCCGGTACGGTGGCGCTGATAAAAATCGGGGCTCATGCGGGTGAAATGGCTGAACAGCCGATTACGCAAGACATAGGCCAGCCGGTATGAAGCGCCAAACAGCATCACCCGCCAGACGTAACGCAGCAGATAAATCAGCAGACCAAGACCAAACAACCCTGCCAGATAACGCATCAAGGTGCCATTATCGAGCTCTCCCCTGGTGATGCCATCCACCACCCAGCCCACCACTTTAGGGGGGATCACCGTCAACAGGGCCACCATCAGCAGCAGGGAGATGGCGGCCAGATAGCGAGGCCACTGCTCCTTGAAAAACCAGCTCAATCGTAAAAAAACGCTCACACCACCAACCTTTAGCGTTATCTGTCAGTGACCACTCGTCAGAGCAGCCGCCAGGCAAGCCACGCAAACTGAGAAAAATGAAAACAATCGCCTCCAACTGGAGGCGATTAGAATGAAAGCTCATCATATCCTGAACCGGCATGGTTGAGAATAATTACTATTTAATTCACTGTGACATGTGATCATCCCCTGATGAATAGGGATTATGCGAATTATCATGCTGCTCACCTGTGAGCAAAAAGTGCGACACCTCTTCCCGCGTCTGACCAAATACGTATTGCAACTGCTCCAGATCCACCTCGTTCAGCACCTCTTTTTGCCTTAAACGCCACTCCAGATCTCCGCTGACCATCTGCAAGCGAACCGCCGAGATGTTGGCCGACACCCCCTTGAGGGTATGCAACAACTTGCTGGCCACCTCGGGTTGCTGACTGCGCAAGGCGGAGCGGATCTCCCACAGATCGTCCTTATGCTCCGACATGAACAACTTGAACAGGATCTGCAACGCCTCCTTGTCCTGCTCCAACCGTTTGAGGGCCTCCTGCAAATCGAGGATATCCATCTGATCGGGTGGCCTGACCTCAACCAGTCCAGTCCGCGCAAAGTCTTGTGGTTTTACCCACTGTAGCAAGTTGTTATAGAGTTCCAGCTTGCTGACCGGTTTGGTGACATAGCCATTCATCCCAACACCCAGACAACGATCCTTGTCGCCAGGCATAGCGCTGGCGGTGAGGGCAATAATGGGCACATCGTGCTTATCGACCATTTTGCGGATCTGGCGCGTGGCATCGAGACCATCCAGCACCGGCATCTGCAGATCCATCAGGATCACATCAAAAGGTTGCTCAGCAACCCGCTCTACCGCTTCCCGACCATTACTCACCACACAGACCTTTGCATCAACCCGACGCAGATACTCCATGATCAGCTGTTGATTGACCCGATTATCTTCGGCCAGCAACACCCGGGTACCTTGCAACAAGGATTTAAAATGCTGTTGATCCCCCTGCACCTCCGCCTTGCGCAGATGCTGATCGTAGGAGCTGCCGTTGAGCACCTCATCCACCTTGGCCAATAACCCGTTTTCGGTCATCGGCTTGGACAGAAAATGGGTCAACCCCATACTGTCCATTCTGGCGTGCAACCCTTCCCTCGCCCAGGCACTGATCATCAGGATAGGGATCTGCCGCCACAGGCTATGTTGATACATCTCCAGTGCCAGATCGAGCCCGTCTTCCTGGCCCATGCGCCAGTCGAGAATCGCCAGACGCAGGTTTTGCCCCTCTTCCCATAACACCTGACGGGCACGAGAAAGGCTGTTGACTGACAATACCCGCACTCCGGCACGCGTCAGGATGTCACGGACGAGATCCAATACCAGCTCATTGTCATCCATCACCATCACTAGCGGCTGGTGCTCAAAGAATACCCGGTGCCCGGATACACCATACGCTGCTGTTGCCATCGGAATATCAAACTGAAACCGCGAACCAACGCCTGATTTGCTCTGTACGGTGATTTTCCCCCCCATCAGTTCCACTAGGCGCTGGGAGATATTGAGCCCCAAACCAGAACCACCATATTTACGGGTATTGCCCGCCTCCAGCTGGGTAAAGGCCTGAAACAACTGAGTCTGTTTCTCCTCGGCAATACCAATTCCGGTATCCCGCACACTGAAGCTGACCCTCATCGGATGGGCATTGACCAGCTGGATAGAGACTTCGACTTCACCACGCTCGGTAAACTTGATGGCATTGTTAACGAGGTTGACCAGCACCTGCCCCAGCCGCAGGGGATCCCCACGCAAGAAGACCGGCACCTCTGGCGATTTGCGAATGATCACCTCCACATGTTTGCGCTCTGCCAGATCGGCAAACATGCCCGCCAGAGAATCGAGCTGCTCGCTGAGATCGAAGTCGATCTCTTCGAGGGTCAGCTTGCCGGACTCCACCTTGGTCAGATCAAGGATGTCGTTGATAAGCAGCAGCAAGGTGTCGGAGGAGGATTTGATCTTGCCCAGATAGTCCCGTTGTTGCTGATCCAGTTCGGTCTGCAGTGCCAGCGAACTGAAGCCAATGATGGCGTTCATGGGAGTGCGGATCTCGTGGCTCATGTTGGCCAGAAAATCGCTCTTGGCCTGGGCCAGCAGGCCGGTATGGCGCGACAATTCACTCAGCTTATGATTACGGCGCCACAGGGTATAAGCGACCAGACCAAAGCAGATTAACGCACCGCCCAGCACCATCAGATAGAAGCGATTCATCAAGGCGCTGGCGCGCTCCAGCTTGTCGGTCTTCCAGCTGATAAGACTATCAACCACATGCATGTCGATGAGCCGATAACGTAGGGTGTGATACGCGACCACCTGCTGGCTCATGTCTTTGCTGAGGCGGATCAGCGCGGTAACCCCCGGCTCACTACCATAACGGGATTGCAACTGTTGTTGCAGCAGTGCCAGCTGCTGCTGCTCATTTTTATCCCAGCTACGCTGCAAATAGTTGGTCAGCTGTACCAGCTCAGCCACATCACGTTGTAGTGCGCTGTCTGACTGAGTGATCTCGCGCATTTTGATAGCCTGGGCCTGCAGTGGCGACTCGAGATATTCAATGGCCATCTCCATGGCGTGGAGTTTGGACAACTCCATCAGATAAACATCCATATCCGCCAGCAGCGCTTGCGACAGAGGGTCTTGCTCAGCGGCAGGATCGCTGCGGATGTGGCGAACAAAGCCGTCAAGGATGATGGATAACTGGCCGAGGCGCTGCTGGATATTACTGTCGTTGGCCTGCTCCCGCCCAAGCAGATAGACGGTATCGGCGTTGATCCTGTTTAGCACCACCTCTGCCGTGCTATTGAGCTCCTTCACCTGCTGTTGTTGACTGAGCAACTGCCAGCAGTAACCTGAAAAAGCGAGCAACAAGGCTGTGATCAGCACTGCCACAACACGGTTCTTCCGTGATCCTTTTTTCATCCCGTCTCGACTCTCATCTGGTGGTCGCTGAATTATCCGGTTGGGCGATAAACCCAGGGGAATTATCCACTCCCGCCGGCCACTGTGTTACCGTTATTTCACTGTAACCTTGCTGTTGTTTCATTCTGCCCCCCATCATATCTGCGGCCAGAGCCGATCTTGAAGGAGCCAATTATGTCATTTGTCACTACTTATTGTAGCCACTGCTTTACCAGAAACCGCCTGCCTGTCACCCATATCGACACATCAGCCAAATGCGGCCATTGCAAGGCGCCAGTGTTCAGCCAGACCCCAATCCTTGGACGATCAGATCAATTTGATACCCTGATCAACTCCGATATTCCGGTAGTGGTCGATTTCTGGGCTAGCTGGTGCGGCCCCTGCCAGCAGTTTGCACCGGTATTTCATGAAGTGGCGCACGAGTTAGAGCCCCGAATGCGCTTTGTCAAAGTCGATACCGAGCAGCAGGCCGCCATTGCAACCCGTTACGCCATTCGCAGCATTCCCACCTTGATAGTATTCAAGCAGGGCAACATCGTGGATCAGATAAACGGTTCGCTTCCCAAGAGTATGTTCAAGCAGTGGCTGGAACAGTTCATTGATGTTTAACTTATGCTGCACATATGTTTTATTCATGTTTAATTTCGCGCATTTTTATCAATCACTCTGTGAGTCGTGACTGATTTTGAGTAATGCAACCTGTTTCAAATAGGTGAACAGATGTAACCTCGGCAACACAAAAACAACCATAAATTAACCGAGAGAACATTATGCACACATCGGCTGTACCCTCTGCGCCATCTCGCTGGCTGGACATCAAATCAGGGATCGTCATCTTGGATGTCCTGCTACTTTGTGCCATGCTGGCCTGGCTCCCGTTTGATCCCATGGTCAACAAGGGGCTGGGCATTCTGGTCTTTATCGCCATCCTCTGGCTGACCGAAGCGCTGCACGTCACCATCACCGCCCTGCTGGTGCCCCTGCTTGCCACCGTGCTCGGGGTGTTTGACATGAGCAAATCCCTCACCGACTTTGCCAACCCGATCCTGTTCCTGTTTTTTGGCGGTTTCGCCCTCGCGGCCGCCCTCTCCAAACAGGGACTGGATACCCTGATGGCAGGCAAAGTGATGCACATGGCCAATGGCCATCTGGGTTGGGGCGTCATCCTGCTCTTTACCATTACTGCCGCCATGTCGATGTGGATCAGCAACACCGCCACCACCGCTATGATGCTGCCACTGGCTATCGGTATGCTGGCTCGCCTCGATAGCAAAAAAGATCGCGCAACCTTCGTATTCGTACTGCTGGGGATCGCCTACAGCGCCAGTATCGGTGGCATCGGTACCCTGGTGGGCAGCCCGCCCAACGCCATCGCTGCCGCCCAGATGGGGATCGGCTTCACCGACTGGATGAAGTTCGGTATTCCGGTGGTGCTGATCCTGATGCCCTGCGGCATTGCCCTGCTCTATCTGGTGACCCGCCCGCAGCTCAACCACCGCGTCGAGATCCAGGATGTCACCATCAGCTGGACCCGTGAGCGCAAAGTTACCCTGGCTATCTTCCTGACCACTGTTGTGCTGTGGATCGGCTCACAACCTATCTCCAACGCCTTTGGCGGCATCCCGCAACTCGACACCCTGATTGCCATGGGCGCCATCATTGCCATCGTGGTCAGCCGCGTCGCCAGTTGGGACGACGTCAACCAGAACACCGACTGGGGAGTACTGATGCTGTTTGGCGGCGGCTTGACCCTAAGCGCCATACTCAAAGCCACTGGCACCAGCGCCTTTCTGGCTGCACACCTGTCGGCCGTGCTCTCCCATGCCAATATCTTCGTGATCCTGCTGATGCTGGCGGCCTTCGTGGTGTTCCTGACTGAACTGGTCTCCAACACTGCCACCGCTGCTCTGCTGATCCCGCTGTTCGCCGGTGTGGCCGAGGCGCTAGGTGTCTCCCCCATCGTGATGGCGGTATTGATCGCTATCGGTGCCTCCTGCGCTTTTATGTTGCCGGTCGCCACGCCACCCAATGCCATCGTCTTTGCCAGCGGCCATATTCGCCAGAAGGAGATGATGAAAGCCGGTATGGCCCTCAACGTAGTCTTTACCGTGTTGCTCGCACTGCTGGCCTATTTTGTCGGTGATATTCTCTGATCACCTGTTACGCCAAAACAAAAAGCCCTCGCAATGCGAGGGCTTTTTCATATCCAGTGGTTAATCAACCCGCAACATTGCAACTCTTCAGGTTCCAAATCCGATCCACATAGTCCTGAATGGATCGGTCGGAGTTGAACTTGCCCATGGTGGCCGAGTTGATGATTGCCTTCTTGGCCCACAGCGCAGGATCCCGATACCAGGTATCGATCAGCTTGTGTGCCTCTGAGTAGGACTGGAAGTCCGCCAAGGCCAGATAAGGGTCTCCCCCTTCCAGCAAGGAGCGCTTGATGGAGGCCAGCTCACCCGGACGACCCGGTGTGAAGTAGTCAGTATCAAACCAGTCCAGCACGGCTTTGAGCTCTGAGTTGGCATAGTAGAAGTCGTACGGGTTGTAACCGCGCGCTTTCAACGACTTCACCTCGTCTACCGTCAGACCAAAAATGGCACAGTTTTCGGCACCCGCCTCTTCAGCGATCTCGATGTTAGCGCCGTCCAGCGTACCTATGGTGATCGCACCGTTGAGCGCCATCTTCATGTTGCCGGTGCCAGAAGCCTCATAACCTGCAGTGGAGATCTGCTCGGAGACATCGGCCGCCGGGATCAGTTTCTCCGCAAGGCTGACGCGGTAGTTCGGCATGAACACCACTTTCAGCTTGCCCTGGATACGGGTGTCGTTATTGACCCGATCCGCCAACTTATTGATGGCATAGATGATGTCTTTGGCCAGTTTGTAACCGGGTGCGGCCTTGGATCCGAAAATGAACACCCGCGGATGCATGTCATAGTCTGGGTTGGCCAGCAGGCGACGATACAACGCCATGATGTGGATAAGGTTCAGCTGCTGGCGCTTGTATTCGTGTAGACGCTTGATCTGGATGTCAAAGATCGCCTCGGCGCTAACATCAATACCGGTCTCCGCCTTGATAACCTTGACCAGTTTCTCCTTGTTATGACGCTTGATGGTCATAAACTGCTGCTGAAACGCCTTGTCATCTGCAAACTTCGCCACCCCACGCAGTTTGTCCAGCTGCAGCGGCCACTCTTTGCCAACCACTTCGGTATACAGCCCGGCCAGCTCAGGGTTACAAGCCAACAGCCAGCGACGCGGTGTCACCCCGTTGGTGACATTGCACAGCTTCTGAGGCCACAGCTCGGCATACTCGGGGAAGAGGTCCTCTTTCACCAGTTTGGAGTGGATTTCGGCTACGCCGTTCACTTTGGAAGAGCCGACCACACAGAGATTGCCCATCCGCACCTTGCGCACACTCCCCTCTTCGATGATGGAGAGTTTGGCCTTGATGACATCATTGCCTGGCCACTTGGGCTCGACCTGCTCGCTCAGGAAACGGGCGTTAATCTCATAAATCACTTCCAGATGACGGGGCAGCACCTTCTCAAACAAACTGACCGACCACTTCTCGAGCGCTTCAGGCAGCAAAGTGTGGTTGGTGTAGGAGAACACCTGATAGCAGATGGCCCAAGCGGCCTCCCAGTTCAAATCTTCCTCGTCCACCAGTACCCGCATCAGTTCGGGGATAGCCACCGCCGGATGAGTATCGTTGAGCTGAATGGCAATTTGCGCGGCAAAGTTGCTGAAATCAGCGCCATGCACCCGCTTGTAGCGGCGCATGATGTCCTTGATGGAGCAGGCACAGAAGAAGTACTGCTGGATCAGGCGCAGCTCTTTGCCCGCATCGGTATCATCGTTTGGATAGAGCACCTTGGAGATAGTCTCTGCCTGGGCTTTTTCAGCCTGAGAGTCGATGTAACCACCGGCGTTGAATACGTCCCAGTCGAAAAACTCGGATGCGCGGGATTCCCACAGGCGCAAAATGTTGACCGTGTTACCGCCAAATCCGACGACAGGGATATCCCAAGGCACCCCTTTGATCTTGCGACCGGCATGCCATACTTTTTTCAGGCCACCCTTGTCACCGAATACAGTCTCCACATAGCCGTAGAGCGGGATCTCTTGAACGGATTCCGGTCGGCAAATTTCCCAAGGGTTACCGTATTCACGCCAGGAGTCCGGACGCTCGATCTGACGGCCATCCTGGATCTCTTGACGAAACAGACCATGTTCGTAATGGAGTCCATAGCCGACTGCCGGATAGTTGAGGGTTGCCAGCGAATCGATAAAGCAGGCAGCCAGACGACCCAGGCCGCCGTTGCCAAGGGCCATGTCGGGCTCTTGCTCGCAAAGATCGGTCAGCTCCAGACCGAGCTCACCCAGCGCCTCTTCACAAGCCTTGTACAGGGAGAGGTTGTGCAGGTTGTTGGAAGTCAATCGTCCCATCAGGAATTCAGCAGAGAGATAGTGAATGGCACGAGTATCTTTCTTGAAGTGAGTCTGCTGAGTGCGGGTCAGGCGCTCGTACACCTGTTCATTGACGGCCGCAGCAGTGGCTTTCCACCACGCTTCGGGGGAGGCTTTCTGTTCGCTTGTTCCCAAGGTAGAACGCAGGTGACGCACGATACTCGCCTTGAGCTGATCTTTATCCAGTTGGAGATCCTGGTCTGTCTTCTTCTTGGTAGCCATAAACCATATTCCTTCGTTACAAATAAAATTGTTATCCCGCTTGCGGGACCGGCGCTGTTGTTATCTCAAAATATGTACCGGCGTGAGAATACTAACTAAAGCGGCAGAATTAAAAGTTAACGCAAGTCACACTTTAACCGATAAAAACAGCCTGAAAAGCTTGAAAACCCTTTCCTTTAACTGATTGTAGAAAAACAAACATAACCTTTATTATCAACAACTTATAAAGTAAATGAAAATATTATGGCATGAATAGGTTTTCAGAGATTGCCAAGCCTTGAAAATCCCTGAAAATAGGCAACAAGATGGCGCATTGAAACCGATTTCAATGCGCCTTAAAAATTACCGTATAAATATGAAGCAATCATTGCACCCTCAGAGATGTGCCTTGAACTGATTGCTCAATGGATCGTAATGGTACCCAATCTGATCCAGACGTCCTGCCAACTGGGCTTCACTCATATCGTAATAGGCCAGCAGCTCCTCCAACCCATCGCACTCCAGTCTCAGTTTTTCATTGATGATGCCCAGCAAGATGTTGGCATCCAGACGCTGCAAGGTACTTATATCCATAGCGGCACCTCCCTTTAAATAGCCTGTATAACCATGGGCGGTGCAGCGCCATTTGTCCATAGAGCAAAAAACACACGGCATGGTTTTTATAAAAAACCTTTAAAAACAAAATCATAAGTAAAACCCGTGCCAACGCCATCACAGATTTCAGCAAAAACACCTTGTCACTACCGCAGGATAGAACTACTGTATGCACATACAGCTTGGACATTCATACAGGAATTGAACTATGAACCAGCCTCTGCACTCACTGCCGTTTGCGATGAACCGTGCCATGAGTAACCCATGGCCAACCAGAACCGCTTGCAAAGCGGAATCTGCTCACTATGGCGTGACGATCAAGTCTGATGATCAGTTTCTGACTGAATTGGCCAAGCTAGGCAACACTCACGCCGGCTGGATCTTGCTGATAGCACCACCGGGGCGCCCCACCGCTGTGCGGCTGCAAGAGCAAGGCATAGATCCCAAAAGGGTACTGGTAGTACACAGCCCTAAAATCAAGAACTGGCAACAGACTCTGGAGCGCAGTCTGGGCAACGGCCACTGTGCTGCCGTGTTTACCTGGCTCCCCGAGCAGATCGAGCTGGATCACGCCAAGCTGCAACGTCTGGGACAACAATCTGGTGTGCTGACTCGTTTCTTTGGCACACAACGAACAAGCCCAATCACACCCCTGCTTGCCTATGCAGAGCAGGACATCTATCTCAATCATTAAGGCACGGTCACCCCATAGACACATCAAGATGATTCGCCGCAATTTGACACCATGGCAGCTATTTTGCCGTCAATATGACCCTCTTCTTGAAATTGTGAGTTACACAGGGTATAACCACGCGCTTTATCAGGTGAATTAAGTGAGCGGCATCATGCAAGCCCCCTTTTGGCAGACCAAGAGTCTGCAGCAGATGACTGAGTCCGAATGGGAATCCCTCTGCGACGGTTGTGGCAAATGCTGCCTCAACAAGCTGATCGATGAAGATACCGACGAGCTGGTGTTCACCAATGTCGCCTGTAACCTGCTCAACACCAAGACCTGTCAGTGCTCTGACTATACCAATCGTTTCAAAAAAGAGCCTGATTGCCTGCAGATCACCCATGACAAGATTGCCGAATATGACTGGCTGCCCTCTAGTTGCGCCTATCGTTTGCTAGCAGAAGGTGACACCCTGCCACAGTGGCATCCTCTGCTGACGGGCAGTCGCTCCGCGATGCATCAGGCAGGTCAATCTGTACGTGGCAAGGTCATTCACGAGGAGCAGGCAGGTGAATGGATTGATCACATCATCACCTGGGCCAGCTGACACGCTCCCCCCTATTTTCATTGAGACAAGGGCTGCACATTGTGCAGCCCTTGTTGTTTCTGCAGACATGGTTTTCCGCTTCATTGAGAAGAACCCAACGCATATCTGGCAGGATCACCGTAACCCCCTCCTTACAACACACCGGTACATTGGTAGAAGATAGCGGCAGAGAGGCAGAGGCAGAGGCAGAGGCAGAGCAGTCTCCCTAGGTGGCGATAGCACGCGAAGAAAGCGTGAGCGCGTTACAGGTAATGGCAAGGTCAATCTGGTAAACCGCTATGCCACAACCCTGTTCAAATACCCCATAACAACGTTTGTGATTGCGATGGTGCTTGATCCTGAAAGTCTATTCCCCCTGAATCGCACACATAAAAAAACCGGCGCCTTGGCGCCGGTTTTTACTCACTACGTCTCGATTACAGAGAAGCGGTGAAGGTACGGGTGATGACGTCTTGCTGTTGCTCTTTGGTCAAAGAGTTGAAGCGAACGGCATAACCGGATACGCGGATGGTCAACTGCGGATACTTCTCCGGATCTTCCATGGCGTCCAGCAGCATTTCACGGTTCATCACGTTAACGTTCAGATGCTGACCACCTTCCAGGTTGGCTTCGTGATGGAAGTAACCATCCATCAGGCCAGCCAGGTTGGCTTTCTGGGATTCCATATCTTTACCCAGTGCGTTCGGTACGATGGAGAAGGTATAGGAGATACCATCTTTCGCGTAAGCAAACGGCAGCTTGGCAACAGAAGTCAGGGAAGCAACTGCACCCTTCTGGTCACGACCGTGCATCGGGTTTGCACCCGGGCCGAACGGAGCACCAGCGCGACGGCCATCCGGGGTGTTACCGGTCTTCTTGCCATATACCACGTTAGAGGTGATGGTCAGAACAGACTGGGTAGCAACAGCGCCACGGTAGGTGTTGAGCTTCTGAATTTTCTTCATGAAGGTCTCAACCAGCTCACAGGCGATATCATCAACGCGCTCGTCGTTGTTACCGAACTGCGGGTACTCACCGTCGATTTCGAAGTCGATGGCTACGCCATCTTCGTCACGGATCGGCTTGACCTTGGCGTACTTGATGGCAGACAGGGAGTCAGCAGCAACAGACAGACCAGCAATACCACACGCCATGGTGCGATATACGTCACGGTCGTGCAGCGCCATCAGTGAGGCTTCGTAGCTGTACTTGTCGTGCATGTAATGGATGATGTTCAGCGCAGCAACGTACTGCTTGGCCAGCCAGTCCATGAAGTGATCAAGACGGCTCATCACATCGTTGTAGTCGAGGAACTCGGAGGTCACCATGTCAGTCTTAGGACCAATCTGGATCTTGAGCTTCTCGTCCATACCACCGTTGATTGCATACAGCATGGTCTTGGCCAGGTTGGCACGAGCACCGAAGAACTGCATCTGCTTACCAACGATCATCGGGGATACACAGCAAGCGATGGCATAGTCATCGTTGTTGAAATCCGGACGCATCAGGTCGTCGTTCTCGTACTGAACAGAAGAGGTCTCGATAGATACCTTGGCACAGTACTTCTTGAAACCGACCGGCAGCTTCTCGGACCACAGGATGGTCAGGTTTGGCTCAGGAGACGGGCCCATGGTGTACAGGGTGTTCAGCATACGGAAGCTGTTCTTGGTGACCAGAGTACGGCCATCAACGCCCATACCAGCCAGAGTCTCGGTAGCCCACATCGGGTCGCCAGAGAACAGTGAATCGTATTCCGGGGTACGCAGGAAGCGAACCATACGCAGCTTCATGACCATGTGGTCCATCAGCTCCTGGGCTTCTTGCTCGGTGATCACGCCTTTCTGCAGGTCACGCTCGATGTAGATGTCCAGGAAGCTGGAGGTACGACCGAAGGACATGGCAGCGCCGTTCTGGGACTTGACTGCCGCCAAGTAGGCGAAGTAGGTCCACTGTACAGCTTCTTTGGCATTCTTGGCCGGAACGGAGATATCGCAACCGTACTTGGCAGCCATGACCTTCATCTGTGCCAGGGCACGATGCTGCTCGGAGATCTCTTCGCGCAGACGGATGGTAGCTTCCAGGTTGACGCCGTTTTCCAGGTCAGCTTGCAGGGACTTGAACTGGGCCAGTTTGTCGGCCATCAGGAAGTCGATACCGTACAGAGCAACACGACGATAGTCACCGATGATACGGCCACGGCCGTAGGCATCAGGCAGACCGGTGATAACACCAGACTTACGGCAGTTCAGGATGTCTTTGGTGTAAACGTCAAACACGCCCTGGTTGTGAGTCTTGCGGTACTCGGTGAAGATCTTCTCGACCATCGGGTCAAGTTGACGACCGTACACTTCGCAAGAAGTTTTAACCATCTTGATACCGCCGTTGGCGATGATGGCGCGCTTCAGCGGCTTGTCAGTCTGCAGACCAACGATCTGCTCCAGGCTCTGATCGATATAACCGGCATCGTGTGCGGTAATGGTGGAGGGCATGTCAGTATCAAAATCGACCGGCGCATGAGTGCGGTTTTCGATTTTGATGCCTTCCATGACCTTGTCCCACAGCTTGGCGGTTGCGTCGGTCGCTCCAGCCAGGAAGGACTCATCACCTTCATACGGGGTGTAGTTCTTCTGGATGAAGTCACGGGCGTTGACAGAAGTCTGCCATTCACCGGCCGCGAAGCCTTCCCATGCTTTTTGGAACTGTTCGTTAAGTTCTGCCATTTTTCATTACCTCACACGGTATTGATGTAGTATCCCGCAATCATCCTTAATGATGACGACGGAAGATAAACCAGTAAGTCAAACCAACCATCACGCCACCACCAATGATATTACCGATGGTGACAGGGATGAGATTGTGTAGGACAAAGTTGGATACGGTCAGATCGGCAAAGGTCGCCGGATCCTGGCCGATGGCCTGCCAAAACTCCGGGCTGGCCAGGCTATGGATAGCGATGCCCACCGGAATCATAAACATGTTTGCAATGCTGTGCTCGAAACCGGATGCCACAAACATGGCCACGGGCAGCAACATTACCATCACCTTGTCGGTGGCAGTGCGGGCCCCAAAGGCCATCCACACCGCAAGACACACCATCAAGTTACAAAGGATACCCAGCGCCACCGCTTCAAAGAAGGTGTGGTGAATTTTGTGTTGGGCCACTTTCAGGGCATTCAGCCCCCACTGACCATCTGCCGCAGTATATTGCGCTGACATGATGATGAGGCCAACCATCAGCAAACCGCCGATCAGGTTACCGAAGTAGACCAGACCCCAGTTCTTGAGCAACTGGGCCCAACTGATGCGATTGGCGGCCTTGGCCACCAGCGTCAGGGTGGTGGAGGTGAACAGCTCGGCACCGAGCAACACGCAAAGGATCAGACCCAGGGAGAAACAGAGACCACCGACCAGCTTGGCCATGCCCCAAGACATGGAGCCTGAACCTGTGGTCACTGTGATGTAAAAAATAAACGCGATGGCGATGAAAGCGCCTGCGGTAATGGCCAGTGGAATGACCTTGTATGCCGGCTTGGTGGCCTTGGCATAGGTGATATCTTCAGCCAATGCAGCGATGGCTTCTGGCTTGAGACAATCGAATGGGGATTCAGCTTTCAATTCTTATCTACCTGAATGTTTTGCCTGTTGAAATCATAACAAAGGGCCAAATGGCCAAAATTGACATCGATCAAGTTTATCAGACTGTGAATGTAATTTTACTACAAATATTTTAGTGCAACGGCTGCGCCAGTTTACACCAGGTTTCAGCTGAAACAGAAATGCTGTGTGTTTAATTTAATGATTTCAAACAATTTATTACCATGCACGTAAAGATGATATTGGCAAGATATCTTTGCAGCTCGACAGCACATCCCCTGCCCCTTCATCAACCCCATTAGGGGTATTTTTTGTTTTTTATTTCATCTTGGAATAAAAATCACCAATCTTACCGCGCGATAAACAGAAGGGGCCACACGGCCCCTCCCTCTACCACAAGGTTACGCCCAGCTATGGGCGCGCTTGGCGTTTTGCAGCTTCTCATAAGCCGCCAGCAGCTTCTGATGCAACGGGAACTGCGACAGAGACAGGTCAGCGGTGTCCAGCCCGTGGAAGCGCGCTTCGCCACTGGCGTTGGCCCACGCCAGCGCCAGCGTCTCTTCGCCGTACATGCGGGTAAAGACGGCGCGATACTGCTCAGGATCCCGCTCGTCGTCGAGGAACAACTCGACACAGGCACGCAGGGCGCGGTAATAGCTGGCTCGCTCGGCAGTGAACACTGACTGGTTGAACTCCATGGTCCAGTCGATAAGATCCATGGCCGTCTCCAGCTCGCCAGCAGCCAGTGCCAGCATGGCTTTCAGCTCACCGACCCGCAGGGTGTGCAGCGCAGTACCCTTGGCGGCGGCGATGCCCAGCAGCTCACGCACACGGGTGCGCTCGTCGTGCCCCTCTTCATCCAGTTGATCAAACAACGCCATATATTGCTCGGCATCCCACTCCAGCGATGGCAACGCCAGGATCACTTCACGCAGGTTGGCGCCCATGTTGTTGTTGGCCAGCAGCAAATCTTCAACCGGATAGATGTCAGACATGCCCGGCACCAGAATGCGGCAGGCGTAAACACCCAGATGCTCGTAATCGGCGATATAGACCGGCTGCTCCAGCTCGTGGAAGATGCCGATCAGGTGATCAAACTCCTCCTGCGAGGTACCACGGAAGTCCCAGTCGGCGAACTCGAAGTCTGCATCCTGCTTGAACAGATCCCAGCTGATGAGGCCCGAGGAGTCGATGAAGTGGGTCTCGAGGTTGTGGTGATCCGCCACCTGCTCGTTGTCGAATGACGGCGGCACGAACACATCCAGATCTTTGAGGCCACGACCTTGCAGCAATTCGGTGACGGTGCGCTCGAAGGCCACTTCGAAGCGCGGGTGGGCGCCGAAGGAGGCAAAGCAGGTACCGTTGCTCGGGTTGAGCAACACCACGCAGATGACCGGATAACGGCCACCCAGAGAAGCATCGAAGCTGTAAATGGGGAAACCTTCCGCTTCCAAGGCCGCGATAGGAGCAGCAATCCCCGGATAACGGGCAATCACCTCGTCCGGGATCAGCGGCAGGCTCAGGGCCTCGGCGATGATCTTGTTCTTCACGTGGCGCTCGAAAACCTCGGAGAGCGCCTGGGTGCGGGCTTCGGTGCGGGTGTTGCCGGCGCTCATGCCGTTGGAGACATAGAGGTTGCCGATGATGTTCATCGGGATATAAACAGTCTGGTGATCGGACTGGCGCTCGAACGGCAACGCGACGATGCCGCGCTCCTCGTTGTTTGACTGCAGATCCACCAGCATGTCAGCGGTCACTTCACCGTCCGGGTTGTAGAACTTGCGGGTGAAGCTGTCGAGCAGACCGGCCGGGAACTGATCACCCTCAATGGGGAACCACTTCTCGTTCGGGTAGTGAACGAAATCACCGTTTGCTACCTGCTCGCCCAGATAGAAATCGGCGAAGAAGTAGTTGGTAGAGAGACGCTCGAAATATTCGCCAAGAGCGGAGGCGAGTGCCGCCTTCTTGCTGGCACCCTTGCCATTGGTGAAGCAGAGGGCGCACTCCTTGTCCCGAATATGCACTGACCAGACGTTGGGTACGGGATTGAGCCAGGAGGCCTCTTCGATATCAAACCCTAAGGCTTGCAGCTTGGTCTGGAAACGGTCGATGGAGTCTTCCAGTGCCGCGTCCTTGCCGGGAATAAAAGTGTGGTCTGTCATCACTGTATCCTGATTTTTATTGGCTCATGTTTGGCCGCAGATAATAGCAGGGGTCGGCGGCTTTGGCAGGACAAAAATCAGCAAACAAGGGGGATAGCAAGGTCATCAATGAGGCGGCTCCCCGCCCCTACACCACAAACAGCGCGGGCCCGGGGATTGCCCGGGCCCGCTTGTTACGCGAAGCGATACATCGTCAGAGCTGCTTGCCCTGGCTGGCGATCACCTGGCTGTACCAGTGGAAGCTCGCTTTCTTGATCCGGCGCAGCGAGCCGCCTTGTTCGTCACGCTCCACATAGACGAAGCCGTAGCGCTTCTGATAGCCGTTGAGCCAGCTCAGGATGTCGGTAAACGACCAAGCGCAGTAGCCGAGCAATTCCACCCCATCCTGCAGCGCCTCCTGGCACGCCTTGACGTGACTGCGCAGATAATCGATGCGGTACTCATCGTTCACCTTGTCGCCCGCCTCCAGCTGGTCGAACTCGCCAAGGCCGTTTTCGGTGATCATCAGCGGCAGACCGTAGCGGGAAGAGAGACGGCGCAGCGCAATGCGCATCCCGGTCGGGTCGATGGCCCAGTCCCAGTTGCTGGTCTCAAGGTGCGGGTTGGGCGCCGTCTTGAAGAGGCCGGGGATGCCGCTCGATGGGGTAGTCCCCTTCTGTCCGGTGGTGTTGATCCGCTGCAGGGTCTGACCGCCCAGGGGGTTATCTGTGTAGGTCAGGGTGTAGTAGTAGTTGACGCCAATATAGTCAGGCGTCCCTTCGCGCAGCAGCGCCAAATCGCCCGGCAGGATCTCCGGCGCCTCGCCGTTTTCTCGCAGATAGGCGAGCGCCGCCTGCGGATAGCGGCCAAAGCAGTAGGCATCCAGCCACCAGAGGTTGTTGAACTCCTCGGCGTTCTCGTAGGCCAGCATATCTTTCGGGTCACACGACGCCGGATAGGCAGGGGAATAGGCAAAGCTCGGGCCGATGAGGCCATTCGGCACATGCTGGCGAAACGCCTTGATCACCCTGGCGTTGGCCAGAAACGCAATGTGGTTGGCGGCGAAGAAGCGCTTGCGATCCTGCACGGCGGGCGGATGGGTGCCGAGCTGATAGGCGTTGGTCAGGTTGTAGTTCTGCTCGTTGAGGGAGACCCAGTACTTCACCTTACTGGCAAAACGCTGATAGAGGGTCACGCAGTAGCGCTCGAAATCGGCGATGATCCGTCTGTCTTCCCAGCCGCCGTACTCATCTTGCAGCGCTTGCGGCAAGTCCCAGTGGTAGAGAGTCAGCACCGGTTCGATCTTGTGCGCCAGCAGGGTGTCAATCAGCTTCTCGTAGAAAGCCAGCCCCGCCTCGTTCACCTCCCCCCGACCGGTGGGATAGATGCGCGGCCAGCTCACCGAGAAGCGGTAAGCCTTGAGCCCCATCTCGGCCATCAGCGCCACGTCCTCTTCCATGCGGTGGTAGTGATCCACCGCCACATCGCCGTTGCTCCCCTCAAAGGTCTTGCCCGGCAGCTTGGTGAAGAGATCCCACACCGAGGGGCCCTTGCCATCGGCATTCCAGCCCCCCTCCACCTGATAGGCGGCGGAGGCGGCGCCCCACAGAAAATCGCTCGGGAAGTCGTTGAACTTGTGGTGATGCATCTGGTGTTGCTCCTGCTGCGCTGATGGTGTCAGCCATCGCTGATAACTCGGCGCCCCCACTTTGGGGCGCCCGAAATGAATTGGCATCAGCATCCAACACTTCTAAAATTCCGTCCAATGACAAATATGACCACTCAACATTCCCGACAGGAATGAAAGGAGCCCTGATGGAGCTACGGGATCTGAAAGCCTTCGTCACCCTGGGGGAGGTACTGCACTTTGGCCAGGCGGCAGTGCGCCAGCACGTTACCCAGTCGGCCCTCAGCAAGCAGATCAGGCGGCTGGAGGAGGAGCTGGGGGGCGAGCTGTTCGAGCGCAACGCCAGCAGCACCCGCCTGACCGGACTGGGTAGGGCGCTGTATGAGGATGCTCGCGCGGTGGTCATCCAGAGCGAGCAGCTGGCGCGCACCGCCCGCGATGTGCTGGCGGGCAATGTCGGCACCCTGCGTATCGGCTTTGGCGTCGCCACCAAGATCCTGGTGCCCGCCGCCATCGCCCGTTTTCGCACCGAGCGGCCGCAGGTGACCATCGAGCTCAACGATCTCTCCACCCACCATCAGTTGCTAGCACTCAGTGAAGGCAAGCTGGATCTCGGTTTTTGCCGCCTGCCCGCCCCCAAGGGGTGGCATGCCCTGCCGGTGGTCGAGGCCCACTTTGTCGCTGTGCTGCCCGCCAGCTACCGCGATGTGAGGGAATTGGCCGATCTGGTGGACAAGCCGCTGGCGATCCTGCGCCGGGACAAGGCGCCGTCGTTTTACGATCACCTGATGAACTATCTGGCCCAGAGCGGGCTGCGCTTTCGCGATATCCAGTACGTCAACGACTTCGCCGCCGGGGTCGCCACCGCAGCGGCGGAGATCGCCTGGACCCTGGTCCCCTCCTCCACCACCATAGAGCACCCGGATGTGCTTACCCTGCCCCTCAGAGATGGCGAAGCCTGCTGGACCATCGGGCTGATCCGTCCGCCCCACAGCAAGGGGCCCTTGATTGATGCCTTCTGGGCAACCATCGCCGATATGACGCAGGGATAAACGCGCTGCTGGCAAATAACGGATGTCAGCAGCGCATCAACGATAGCGCGCGACAATGCGCGCCAACTCGCCACTTTGACGCAGCTGTTGTAGTGCCCGGTTGAACTCGGCTATGCGGATATTAAAGCGGGAATGGTTGCCAATGCAGAGGTTGAACGGGGTCGATGCCAGCTGCAGCGGCACCTCGACCACCTGCCCGGACAACCCCAGTTCGTTGAGTTTGAAGCGCGCCACCAGTGGATCGGTCACCATCAAGTCGCCCCGACCCGCCGCCAGCATTTTGAAGACGTTATCGACATTGATGGTCAGATGCACGCGAAAGCCTGCCAGATTCTCCTTGCCCCAGCCGTTACCGAAATAGTCGAGAAAGGTAAGCGATTTGAAGTCGCTCAAGCGGCTGGCACGCTGGAACTCCGCCATCTGGGGGTGGCCAAGCTGAGTAAATATGGTCATGACCGTCATGGTGACTGGCTCATCCACAATCAGGGTATAGCTGCGCCGCTCCCGGGTGGCGATGGTCACGAAGCCATCTGCCTGCGCCATCCGTACCATTTTTTGCGCCCGTTGCCACGGATACCCCTGATGAGTGACCCGCAGCCCCATCTGCACCGCCACCCGATCCATCACATCGATCATTAGTCCGCGCATCTTGCCCTGCTCGTCACGCCACGAATATGGGGCGAAGTCGTCAAAGTAAGCCATTTTCAACTCGGGAGCGGGCGCTGCCAAGGCACTCTGCCACATCAACAACCCCCACAGGATTAGGCTCCCTATACCCACTCTCATGGCCGCAACTCCATTCACCTCTGCCACCTCTGAGCCTAGTGCAAAGCGCGCTGCGGCAAGGATCAGGAGCCAGCGAAAAAAAGTGACCAGCGAAACAGTGGCCAACGAAAAAAGAGAGAGGAAGCACTGGCTTCCCCTCTCCTGTTAGCGTGTCAGCTTGTTAGCACGCCACCTTATCGATGGCGGGCATGGCTTGCGCTGGTTACGCCAGCTCGGCCCGCAGCGCCCTGGTGGCATTGACCATCACTTTGAGTGCGGCCTCAGTCTCTTCCCAACCACGGGTCTTGAGGCCGCAATCCGGGTTGACCCACAGTCGCTCGGCCGGGATCTGCTTGGCCGCCTTGCGCAGCAACCCCTCAATCCAGCTCTGGCTCGGCACGTTCGGCGAGTGGATGTCATAAACACCCGGGCCAATCTCATTGGGATAGTTGAAGCGCTCGAACGCTTCGAGCAGCTGCATCTGGCTGCGGCTGGTCTCGATGGTGATCACGTCCGCATCCAGCGCCGCTACCGCCTCGATGATGAGGTTGAAATCGCTATAGCACATATGGGTGTGGATCTGGGTGCTGTCCGCCACCGGGCTGGCGCTCAGCCGGAAGGCACGCACCGCCCAGTCCAGATAGGCCTGATGATCCTGCTTGCGCAAGGGCAAGCCTTCACGGATCGCCGGTTCATCGATCTGGATGATCTTGATGCCCGCGCTTTCCAGATCCGCCACCTCGTCGCGAATGGCCAGCCCGATTTGCAGGGCAGACTGCTCGCGGCTCACGTCTTCCCGCGGGAAGGACCAGCAGAGGATGGTCACCGGGCCCGTCAGCATCCCCTTGACCGGCTTGTCGGTCAGGCTCTGGGCAAACTGGGTCCACGCCAGGGTCATGGGAGTCGGGCGGTCGATGTCACGGGTGATCACCGGCGGCTTGACGCAGCGGGAGCCATAGCTCTGCACCCAGCCGAAGCGGGTGATGGCAAAGCCATCCAGCAGCTCACCGAAATACTCCACCATGTCGTTGCGTTCGGCCTCGCCGTGCACCAGCACATCCAGCCCGATCGCCTCCTGACGCGCTATAGCATCGCGGATCTCTGCCTGAATGCCCGCCTCATAAGCGCGGTCATCGATGCGACCGGCGCGCCAATCCTGACGCAATACCCGGATCTGCGACGTCTGCGGGAAGGAGCCGATGGTGGTAGTGGGCAGCAGCGGCAACTTGAGATCGGCCCGCTGCAGCTCGGCTCTGACCGGATAGGGGTTGTGGCGATCAAAGTCACTGTTGGTGAGGCTGGCCAGACGGGACTGCACCGCACGCTTGTGCACCCGGCTGTCGGACTCCCGATCGACGATGGGCTGGCTATAGGCGGTGATCTTGTCGAGCTCGCCTCCATCCAGATAGTCTCTGAGCAGCCCCAGTTCGTAGCATTTTTGCAGGGCGAAGGCGAACCAGCTGCGGGTCTGGGGATCCAGCTCCAGTTCCAGAGTCAAATCCACCGGGCTGTGCAGCAGGGAGCAGGAGGAAGCCACCCAGAGCTGCTCGCCGAGTCTGGCTTTCAGTGCCTTCAGGGTCGGCGCCAGCTTGGCCAGATTAGCGCGCCAGACGTTGCGGCCGTTGATCACCCCGGCAGAGATCACCCACTGGGCTGGCAGATGCGGAACCAGGGTCTCCAGCTGCTCGGGGGCGGCCACCAGATCCAGATGCAGGCCATCCACCTTCAAGCTGGTGATGATGTCGCGCTGATGGGCCACCGAACCGAAATAGGTGGTGAGCAGCAGCTTGCAGGGGCCCGCAAGGCGCTCGTAAGCGTTGAGGTAGGCCAGCCGCCACTCGTCCGGCAAGTCCAGCGTCAGCGCAGGTTCATCGATCTGTACCCACTCCACCCCCTGGGCAGCCAGTTTCGCCAGGATCTCCTGATAGACAATCAGCAGGCGATCGAACAGTTCAAGGCGGGAGAAGCCGCTCTCTTTCTCCTTGCCGAGCCACAGATAAGAGACTGGTCCCAGCAGCACCGCCTTGACCGGCAGCCCCAGTGCTTTAGCCTCTTCCACCTCGTCAAACAGCTGGCTCCAGCCCAGTTTGAAGCGCTGATCACGACTGAATTCGGGCACCAGATAGTGGTAGTTGGTGTTGAACCATTTGGTCATCTCGGCGGCGGCCGCCGCCGGGCCGGTCGGCGCACGGCCGCGGGCCACCCGGAACAGGGTGTCGAGATCGGTCTCGCCATGGCGGTGACGGGCAGGCACTGCATCCACCAGCAGGCTGGTGCCGAGCACCTGATCGTACCAGGCGAAGTCGCCAACCGGCAGCAGATTGACCCCGGCGCCGTGCTGGGCCTGCCAATGGCGCTCACGCAGCGTCTTGCCCACGGCAACGAGTTCAGCCTGAGTGGTCTCGCCACGCCAGTAGGATTCGAGGGCAAATTTCAGCTCGCGCTTGGCGCCGATACGGGGGAAGCCCAGGGTGTGTGCTCGTGTCATAGGTTCATTTCCTTATGCTCATTCATCTGATGGGAAACTGGATGATTTAGCCATCCAGATGTTTACACATCCAAAATGACAAGATAAGGTGACGCTGGCTATTGAATCCTCTTCAAGTGGCTCTCAAATAATCCTCAACTGACCGCCAGTCAGGTTCACCGCGAGGATACAGAGGCCGATGTTTACAGGTGCAAGAGGTGCCGGAGTCAAGAAGCGCAGCAGGGTAACCGCCGGCCGCAACCTCAGCACCATACGCAATCTCACAAGGAGCCATCTTATGGCAGTGCCAAGCAATGCAGGGATAGAGATCAAACACTTGAAAACATTGACCGCGCTGGCCGAGCAGGGCTCGCTGGCCGGTGCGGCGCTGACCCTCAACCTCACCCAGTCCGCCCTCTCCCACCAGCTCAAAGAGCTGGAGACCCGCCTCAATCTGGAGCTCTACCTGCGCAAAAGCCGCCCGCTGGTACTGACCGCAGCCGGCAGCCAGCTGCTCGCCCTCGCCCGTCAGGTGTTGCCTGCGCTATCCCAGACCGAGAAACAGCTGCAGGCCCTGCAGAGCGGCGATGCGGGCAGGCTGCATCTGGCGCTCGATTGCCACAGTTGCATCCAGTGGCTGTTGCCGCTGTTGCCCGATTTTCGCCGCCAGTGGCCTGGGGTGGATCTGGAGGTGGAGTCGGTGCCGGGCTTTGATGCCATCAATGCCCTGCTCGGCGGCCAGCTCGATCTGCTGCTCACCTCGGACGTGCAGGCCCGCGGCGATCTCCACTTCGAGCCGCTGTTTGCCTTCGATCTCACTCTGGTGATGGCGCCGGATCACCCCCTCTGCCACCGGAGCCGCATCGAGCCGGGCGATCTGGGGGCGGAGGTGCTGCTGGTCTACCCGGTGGAACGCAGCCGCATGGATATCTTCAGCCGCTTTTTGCAACCGGTCGGGGTGGAGCCCGCCCGCTGCAAGCCGGTGGACAACACCTCGGTGATGCTGCAGATGGCCGCCGCCGGGCTCGGGGTCGCCGCCCTGCCGCGCTGGGCCAGCGAGGAGTTTGTCAGACAGGGGATGCTTTGCGCCCGCCCCCTCGGCAGCGGTATCCGTCGCCATATGTATGGCGCGGTGCGGGCCGCCGACCGGGATCAAGCCTGCCTGCAAAGCCTGTTCGAATGCATTCGCAACAAGATGGGGAATGGTTGAGGAGAGGGAAAAATCACAGTTATCGCAGGCAATGCTGGCCTGACAAGGGGCAGAACAGTATCCTGATGCTTTAACGTTGCTTAACGGTAGCCATCATGTCCCACGTTGATCTGAATCTCTTTCGCGTCCTGGATGCTGTGATCCGCTATGGGGGCGTCACCACCGCCGCCGAGATGATGGAGATGACCCCCTCGGCCATCAGCCAGGCCATCAGCCGCCTGACGGCGCTGGTGGGCGAACAGCTGTTTGTCCGTCAGGGGCGGGGAATTACCCCCACGGCACGGGCGCTGAGCCTGCACCACGAGATCATGGTGCCGCTGCATGACATGGAGCGCAGTCTGCAACGCACCGATCTCTTTGATCACCATACCAGTCGGCGCACTTTTCGCATCGCGGGCGTCCCTGATATCGATGTCTTCTTCCTGCCGGAACTCAACAACCTGCTGCAGATCCAAGCCCCCAACTGCCAGCTGGAGTGGAACACCCAGGTGCAAGATGAAGCCTTGCGCCAGAACAGTCTCTACCTGCACAGTGTTGACCTGGTGCTGGCGACCAAACCCATGGTCGAGCAGAGTATTGAAAACGAGCAGATCATGTCCCAGCCCCTGCGCATCGCCTGCCGCAAGGATCATCCGCGGATCCGCCAGGCACCCGACATGACCACCTTCTTCAATGAAAAGCATGTGGTGCTGCAGGCCAGACGACTCGACAACCTGCTGCTCAACACCCTGACCAAGGCACCGCTGCCGCCCCGTCAGATCGCCTACGAGAGCGATTCCCTGCTCACAGCCCTCCATCTGGTGAGCCGTACCGACTGGCTCTGCGTTGCCAGCCAGTGGCACATGGATATGCTGGGCGATACCCTGGCGCTGGCCAGCTACCCCCTCCCCTGGATCTCGGAGGATTGCCCGGTTTACATGAGTTGGCACAAAAGCTCCAATCAGGATGCGGGGCTGAACTGGCTCAAACAACAAGTGCGCAATGTCTGCTCGTTTTAAGCTTGCTTCACAATTCTGCCCACCCATCTACTTATCTGGGCTATCGCTCTTCTGGGCAAGCGGCCTTATGGACAATTCCACTTCAGGATAATCGGGCGCGCTCTGCCAACCATTGAGGCGCAGATCATGCCGACGTCGTGGTGCCGAAATAGCTGCGCAGCGCCTCCACCACCCGCCGCACCTTCTCCGGGATCTCCCGCTGCGGCGTGATGGCGTGGATCTCCATCGGCGCCACCCGAAAACCGGGCAGCAGTTCGAGCAGCCGCCCCAGCGCCAGATCCTCACCAATCTCTCCCTCCGGTTGCAGCGAGATCCCCTGCCCCGCCAGCGCAAACTGCCGCAGCGGCAACACGTTATTGCAGAGCACCCTGGGTTTGAACCTGACCCTGTGTTCGCCGCCCTTCTCATCGAGTAGCAGCAAACCGTTACCCAGCATGTCGCCACAGAGCCAGTCGTGAGTCGCCAGATCGGCGGGCGTGCGCGGCGTCCCCTTGCGCGCCAGATAGGCGGGGGCGGCGCAGAGCAGCATCCGGGTCTGGCCCAGTTTGCGGGCCACCAGCGTCGAGTCGGGCAGGCTGCCGACCCGCAGCGCCACGTCGATCCGCTCGGCAATCAGATCCCGCTTCTCGTCGTCGGCGATGATCTGAATGGTGAGGCCGGGGTGGGCCTGCAACAGCGGCGAGAGGGCCAGTGCCAGCGGCTGGCCCGCCATCCCCACCGGGGCGGTGATCCGCACTTCACCGAGCAGGGCGTCGCGCACCTCGGAAAGGCGCAGCTCGGTCTCGCTCAGGGTCTGCTGCAACGCCCGGCACCCTTGCCACACCACCTCTCCCGCCTCGGTCAGACTGAGCCGGCGGGTAGAGCGATGGAGCAGGGTCAGCCCGAGCAGGCTCTCCAGTTGGCTAATATGCTGACTGACTGCAGAGGGGGTAATGCCGAGGGATTTGGCCGCACCAGTCATGCTGCCAGCCTCCACCACGGCGGCGAAGATGGCGTAACGTCTGAGCTGTTCCATTATTAAATCCAGCTTATAAGTGAATGCATTTTTGAGGTGATTATTAAATCACATCCGGGGGCGTAGGATAGCCTCATTCCAACAGTGAAGGAGAGTTCCCCATGAAGATTGCCCTGATCGGTGCCAGCGGTTTTGTCGGTTCAGCCATCCTCAACGAGGCCGTCAGCCGCGGCCATCACGTCACCGCCATCGTCCGCGATGTCAGCAAGGTGGCCGCCCATCCGCAGGTCACCGCCGTGGCGGTAGATGCCCAGAACCCGGATGCACTGGCCGAGGTGCTCAAGGGGCACGATCGGGTGATCAGCGCCTACAACCCGGGCTGGACCACACCGGATATCTATGAGCAGTACCTCAAAGGCGCCAACGCCATCGTGGCCGCCGCCGTGCAGGCCAACAGCTGGTTGCTGGTAGTAGGGGGTGCTGGCAGTCTGGAGATTGCCCCCGGCGTGCAACTGGTGGATACCCCGGAATTTCCGGCCGAGTGGAAACAGGGGGCACTGGCGGCCCGCGACGGTCTCACCGCCCTGCGCGGTGAAACTGCCCTCGACTGGCGCTTTGTCTCTCCCCCGGTGTTCCTGGAACCGGGCGAGAAGCGCGGCGGCTATCGGATTGGTGGCGATCAGGTGCTCTTTAGCGGCGAACAACCTGCCGGGATCAGCGCCGGTGATCTGGCCGATGGGGTGCTGAACGAGGCGGAAAAACCGGCTCACCTGCGTCAGCGCTTTACCCTGGGTTACTGAGCGCCAACAGGCGGTTAAGGCCAGAGATGCGCGGTCACTCGCCGGCCTCTCGGTCAGGTGATAACCCAGTCAAACAGAAGGGAGGCATCCGCCTCCCTTCTGTTTTGGTCATGTTGCCGCTGGCAGCTTGCCTCTGGTTGCCCTTAACAGGGCGCCCGACATCTGTCGTACTATGCGTCGCACCATACGCCGCACTATGCATCGCAACATCCGCAGCACTGTGCATCACACTAGGTTGGCCAGGCTGGCGGCAACCATCAGGGGATCGACACCCACAGTTCACCCGGGTCAAAACATGGTCAAATGATGTGACATCGATAGCGTCGGGTTACTTCTTGCCAAAACCCGACTGCTTGAGGGTATAGCTGGCGTTGTTTTGCCAGGCATCCAGACCACTGCGGTTATTGCCCGCCACCAGACTGGCAGCCAGACTCGGGCTGTTGAACAGCTGATCGGCGGTAAAGACAAAACCGCCCTGACTGCGGGGCACAATGATCCCCTTCTCCAACAACTCCAGCCGCAGCTCGATCACCGCTTCGCGCAAAGAGGCGGCATCCTCGCCATTGGCGGTGGATCCCGCCAGCACCATAAAGCCCGGATTTTGCCGCTTGCCCACCGGATAACCGTGGGCCTCGGCCCCCTTGCCGTTGAAGTGGTAGAGCTCGCGCTCCCCCGGCCGGTTGTCGGCGAGCGCCTTTTGCAGGGTCATCAGCTCGTTGTAGATCTCGATGGGGACGACGGCAGCCTGCTTGTTGCCCTTGCTATCGATGATAAAACTGACTTGCTTGTGTAACATCCTTGCTCATCCTGTGACCCATGGAAGCCTCTATTCTAACCACCTCGGGCAACCATGATCCAGCGAGGATCCACTGCTCTTTTGCCGCCTTGATCACTAACTGGCACTCTTGATCAACAGCAAGGCTGTGTTGATCATTGGCGGCCGTGGTAGCGTAACGACCATGATGAAAGCCATTGACCATCAAACGGTTAACCCATGCTGACCCTGCGCAACCTCTGCAAGAGCTTTGATAACGGCAGTGAACGACTGCCGCTGTTCCACCATCTCGATCTCGCCCTCCCTGCTGGCGAGATCACCCTGTTGCTGGGCCAAAGCGGCTGCGGCAAGTCCACCCTGCTCAATCTGATCGCCGGTCTGATTGCACCGGACGAGGGGGAGATCTGGCTGGGGGAGACCCGTATCGACACCCGATCACCCGACGAGCGGGCACGGCTGCGGGGTCGCCATTTCGGCATCGTCTATCAGGATTTCAACCTGCTGCCGACCCTGAACGTGGCCGAGAACCTGGCCCTACCGCTGGCCATCAACGGTCTGCCACCGGATGAGACCAAGATTGACCACTTGCTGCAACAGCTCGATATGGCCCACAAGCGCCATGCCTGGCCGGAGCAGCTCTCCGGCGGCCAGCGACAGCGGGTGGCGCTGGCCCGCGCCCTTATCCATCAACCTAGGTGGCTGCTCGCCGACGAACCCACCGGCAGCCTCGATGAGCACAATGCCGAACAGGTGATGGCGCTGATGATAGCGGCGGTGCGCGATACCGGCGCAGGCTTGCTGCTGGTGAGCCACAACCCGGCCTATGCTGCCCTGGCCGACAGGGTGCTGCGCCTCGAAGGGGGTCTGCTGATCGAACTCAAGGGGCCCCATCATGACTAAGCGGCGACTGCCGGTGGCCAGCTGATGTTGCCACTCAAAGCGCTGCTGCGCCTCTATCGCAGTCACCCCTGGCTGCTGTTGATGAGTCTGGCCGGGCTGGTGCTGGGGGTGTCGCTGGTGGTGGCCATCGAGCTGCTCAATCACAGCGCCCGCACCAACTTTGTCGCCGCCCGCAGCCAGCTGGCAGGGGAAGCCAACTACCGGCTGGCCCCCACTGGCGGGCTGGATGAACAGCTTTATGTGCAACTGGTGACAAGCCAGCCCGCCCTCGATGCCATGCCCCAGCTCCATGGCTGGCTCAAGGATGAGCAGGGCCGCAGCTTTCAACTGCTGGGGATGGATCTCTTCAACCCCGGCCCCCTGCGTCAGCTGTTTGGCACCCCGCCTGATAGCGACCCCACCTTCTCCTTAAACCGTGCCGACAGCGTCTGGCTGGCGGCCCCCGAGGCAGATCGCCTTGGCTGGCAACCGGGCCAGAACCGCCGCTTTGTGCTGGGGGGCAACGACGGTGCAAGCGCCCGAATCCTGACCCTGACGCTGGCGGGCACCTTCGAACCCGGCGCTGTCCCCATGGAGCGGCTGTTGGTAACCGATATCGGCCTCGCCCAGCCGCTGCTTGGCAAAACGGGTCGGCTCGATCGCATCCTCTTCAAACTAAGCGACGCCGAGGCTCGCACCCTGCAAGCCACCCTGCAAACCGATTACCCGAACCAGCCTTTGTGGCTTGAGCCCATCAGCCCGGCGCTCGATGCCAGCCAGCTTGGCGATGCGCTGGCCCTCAACCTGACGGCGCTGTCATTGCTCGCCATGGCGGTGGGATTGTTTCTGGTGTTCAATGCCCAGCGATTTGTGCAGAGCGTGCGCCGCCCCCAGCTGGCCCAGTTGATCATTCTGGGGATGGGGCCGAGCCGGGTGCTGCGTTGGCTCATTCTGGAGCTACTTATTCTCGCCACCATCGGCACCCTGCTCGGGGTGCTGCTCGGCAGCCTGTTGGCGCTAGCATTAATGGGACAGCTGACCCAGGCGCTGGCCGATCTCTATGGGCCCAACCCCATCGATCTGTTGCGCCTCTCCCCTGTGAGCCTGCTCAAGGCGCTGTTGATCGGGCTGCTCGGCACGCTGGCCGCCAACCTGCCCGGCTGGTGGCAACTGCTGCGCCAATCCCCCCTCGAACTGCGCGCCGGAAGCAGCCGTCCCCCCGCATACCCGTGGCGACGGCGCATTCTGGCCATCGCCATCTTGTTGCTGTGCGCCGTTTGCCTGTGGCTGCCGCAAACAGGTCTGAGTGGCGCCCTGTTTATCGCAGGCGGCTGGCTGCTGGCCATGGCGCTCTGGCTGCCCGATGCCCTGCGCGGCCTGCTTGGCTGGCTGCGACGGCGCGCGGGCGGCCCGCTCACCGCCCGGCTCGGGGTGGCCGAGACACTCTATCACCTCGATCGCACCGCCATCGCGGTGATGGCGTTGCAGCTCGCCATCGCGGCGGCCATCGGCATCGGGGTCATGGTGTCGAGTTTTCGCTCCAGCGTGGAGATCTGGCTCGGCCAGCGTCTGGCCGCCGATCTCTATGTCACCGCCCCCAAGGGGGTAGCGGGCAACAAGGGCACTTTGAGCGATACAACCCTTAAGACCCTGCTCGCCAATCCGCTGGTGAGCGCCGCCTCGCGCCGCTCGGTGCACCCTGCCCGCTGGCAGGGGCAGCCCATCGAGTGGGCGCAGATGGACTTTATCCCTCAGCTTAAAGCGGCCTATCCGCTGCTGGCCGGACGCTGGCCGACCCGTCCTGACGAGGTGCTGGCGAGCGAGCCGCTGACGGTGCGCCTCGGGGTCAAGGTGGGCCAGACATTGGCGATCAGCGGCGAGCAGGGGCCAAGGCAGTTCACCGTCACCGGCGTCTATCAGGACTACGGCAGCGACAAGGGGCAAATTCTGCACGCCTTCGAGGCGGGGGCGGTGCAATCCCTCGCCCTTTTTAGCAACGACCCCGAGCAGCTGGCCGACCGCCTGCGCGAGCGCTTTGGCGAGCAGCTCAATCTGCTTTCCGCCCCCGCCATCCACAGCGCGGCGCTCAAGGTGTTTGACCAGACCTTCGTGGTGACCGAGCTATTGAAGCTGCTGATCCTCGGCATCGCCTTTGTCGGCATTGGCTCGGCCTTTATGGTGCTGGGGCTGGCGCGCCGTGGCGAGCTGCAGACCTTGCAGAGTCTGGGCTTGAGCCCCCGCCACTGCCGCCAGCTGCTGGTGTGGCAAGGAGCGGGATTGGGGCTGCTCACCGCCCTGCTGGCCCTGCCGGTGGGATATGGCCTCGCCTGGGTGCTGATCGAGGTGGTCAACCCCCGCGCCTTTGGCTGGCGCCTCGCCTTCGAGGCCGCCCCCCTTCATGCGGTCACCGCCCTGTTGCTGGCGCCTGTCTGTGGCGCACTGGCCTCCTGGTATGCGGCAAGGAGAGTGGTATGAAACCTCGTTTACCGCGCTGGCTCAGCCATGGCTTGACGACCCCATTGACCGGTCCTGTATCCCCGGCCTTTCTCCAGCGCAGCGCGGCCGCAAACCATCCCCTCCCCCTTCGGGAGAGGGTCAGGGTGAGGGGAATGCTGAACTCATTGCGCGCCCGCTGGCTCGCCGCCCTCTTGCTCCCGCTTATCGCCATGAGCGGCAGCGCGCAGGCCAGCGATCTGGGCGCCCTGCTCGGTGGCGGCAGCGACAGCTTTAAAAAGGTGCTGCCGGGGCAAACCATCCAGTTGCCGGAGGATCACACCGCCCACCCCGATTACCGCTCCGAGTGGTGGTATCTCACCGGCAACCTCAAGGATGAACAGGGGCGCGAATATGGCATGCAGTGGACCCTGTTTAGGCAGGGTATCGAGCAAGCACTTCGCACCAGCAACCCCTGGCTCACCCCCCAGCTCTGGCTGGCCCAGTTTGCCATCACGGATCTCGACCGTGGCAGCCACCAGCAAGATGAACGGGCCAGTCGGCAGGGGCCGGGGCTGGCGGGGGCCAACGGCGGCCAATATTGGCTCAGGGAGTGGCGGCTTGCCTCGCAAGGGGCGGCGCTCTTCCCCGCCACCCTCAAGGTGCAGAGCAAGATTGGCGAGCTGAACCTCACCGTCACTGCCGCCAAACCGCTGGTGCTGCAAGGCAAGGCCGGTTACAGCGAGAAGAGCCCGGGCAACGCCTCCTTTTACTACTCCTACCCGCGACTCACTCTTCGCGGCACCCTGACTCGCGATGGCGAAACCCGCACCGTCACCGGACAAGGCTGGTTTGATCACGAGTGGAGCAGCTCGGTATTGGCGGAGTGGCAATCGGGCTGGGACTGGTTTTCGCTGCAACTGGCCGATGGCCGCGAGCTGATGCTGTTTCGCCTGCGCACCAAGGCGGGCCGCCGTGCTAATCCCGAAAACCAGCCCGAAAACCGCTACGGCATGTTGATTGAGCGGGATGGCAGCAGCCGGGTGCTTGCCCCCGACGCGATTCGCCTCACCCCGGGCAACACCTGGCGCGGCCCCAAGGGGCAGGATTACCCCGTTGAGTGGCAGCTAAACGCCGCCGGAATGAGCCTCACCATCAAAGCCCGTCAGCCCAATCAGGCCATGACCGGCCGCTTTGACTACTGGGAGGGAGCTGTCTCTGTCTCGGGGGATGCCAAGGGAGTTGGCTATCTGGAGATGACCGGCTACTAAAGTGGCCGGTTTGCTCAATGACCCGAAACCAATAGCCCTTATAAGAAGACATAAAACAGGCATTGAACAGCAATCCATATAACTGGGCATCAGCAATCAAGGATGACTGGCACGCTTGTTTATCGAACAAACCGCCCCCAGCCACCTTGGCTCAAGTCTGATCCCCGTCAAAAAACGATGCAAAATCTGAGTGCTAACTAACTCTCCACTCACTACCCCCGTCAGCGTTTGATACCCTACTCATCCGACCCTCACAGTCCCAAAAGCAGCCGAGGTGATCCCGTGATTTACCAATTTTCAATCTGGTTAAAAGCAGCACTCGGGGAGCTGTAACCCCGTGCGGTAGCAATGCTGCTATTTGGATAATGAGTCGCCAATAGACAGCAAAATAACTGGTCACCCGTTGCATCACCTCCACTAAAATCCTAGATGTTTCAAAATATCTTTTACATAAAACAAGGAAGGTCATATGAGTGCCGAGGGTATTTTAACCTTGACAGCAGACGTATTCAAAAAATATATCGAGAATTCACTTTCTAGTAGCTTTCATAAAATCCTCTCCATACATTATGGGAGTGAAAAAACACATAAACAAAAAATCAATCAAATTACTGATTGGTACCGGACTCAAAGGCTTGTAATGGTTCTAGGAGCAGGAACGTCTGTTTCCTATGGATTACCGGATTGAAATACATTACTCCAGAAACTATTACTAATAACAATAAAGCCTGATGATGACAAAAATAATATTGAAAAAGCAGGAGTTTTGGCCAAAACCTTCACAAGTATCTTCGAACCAAATTCACTTATATCGGCTAGGTACTTAAATAACTATTTCAAAAAAACAAGACCCGACTCAAAATTAGCGTTCGAGACAGCAATTCGTGACGTCCTATACATTGGAGTGAAAACAAATGAAGACTCAGCTCTTCTCAAAGAAATAAGACAATTCTGTATTGCCGCAGGAAAAAGCCCAAATCTAGATTCAATCATAACTTATAACTATGATGATTTAATGGAACAATGTTTAAGAAATATTGATGTAGATATACCTTTTATGCCTATCCATGCTCGGGGAATGAAGCATGAGTCTCATCAACTACCGATTTATCATGTTCATGGATTTCTGCCACAAAAAGGGCAATTGACCACAAAAAACAAAGTTGTTCTTAGTGAGGATGGATATCACCAGCAGTATAGTGATGTTTATGGATGGAGCAACTTGATACAAATTAATAAGTTCAAAGATCATAATTGTCTTTTTATTGGTCTATCTTTTTCTGATCCCAATCTTCGCCGACTACTTGATATCGCCAAGAATGAAAGGGGTGATGAGGATATCCATCACTACTGCTTTAAGAAGAGGCACGATAAAACGCATGTAAAAACTAAGCTTGAAAAAATTCTTTCAGAGAATGAAGGTATCTTAGATGAAGAAGCTAGAGCTCAATTAGGTTTGGATGACGTCGTTGATGATCTAATTAAGCTTATGGAGAAGTTTGAAGAAAATGATGCTTTATCTTTTGGCGTTGGTATATTGTGGGTAAAGGACTATAGTGAAATACCAGAAATACCAGAAATACCAGAAATACCAGAAATACTAAAAAATATTCGCCTTGGTCTATAGCTTTATAGCAATCACTTTTAACACCCTCACCAATAGCTTTTTCTGAAAAAACATATATAACTTGCAAAGCAATAATAACCTTTTGCATCACAATTAAAATTGTACTTCAGTAAAAGAAGTACAGCATTCACCCACATTATTTACTTCAAGAAAATGTAGATAGTTAGTCTTATATAGTACCATATATTACTGAAATACTGCTATGTAAATCGCACCGTCTCCGCTCAACAAACCTAGCTCAACGAGAATTAAGTTTCTATTTAAAATCAACATCACTTTCGATAAAATGACTGAGTCAATTATATTTAAATCGGACATTTATAACCAATGGGACAAATCCACTACTTTCAACGATATTCATCCCGCGAAAATGCGGTAACAAACAACACACTACTATTATTTGCAAAAATATACGAACACTCACCATTACAACTCGCTAATCTTTTGTCAGAAATAACTGGTGAAAACATTGAAATTGGAATAGATATCAATCAACAACAGCGTATGGGTGACTCTATACCGGATGGCTCTATTGGGCAACGCAGCTTCAAAATACTAATTGAAACTAAAGTGGATGCATCTATTGATTTGGGACAACTTGAACGTCATGCTAACCAATTTAAGGGGGAGGAACAGAAAATACTATTACTCCTTACAAAGGAAAACATAGAAACCAATAAACTGAAAAATATCGAGTCCAAAATTCAATCAACAAACCCAGGTGTGGTATTTTCAAGCATAACATTTGAAGATATATGTTTGATATCTAAGAGATTATTCAAAGAGCATGAAACGCAAATAAATTCAATTATTGAAGACTATTTGCAATATTGCAATGATACCGATTTATTTAATCAAGCTAGATACTTAATGAGGGTCTTACCTTGTGGTGTGAGTCTCGATCTAAATGCCAAGTATGGTGTTTACTACCACCCCTCAGATAGAGGGTATACTGACCATCGATACTTAGGTGTGTATGCTAATAAGTCAGTTCAATATATTTGGGATATTAAGTCAGTATTTGATGTGACATGGGATGGAGAAAAACTATCCAAGAAATATGTAAATGGGGTAGATACAGACGAATTTGATGAACGAATAATAGCGATCATAGAGGACTCTAAATCTCATTGTGGTTACTATATCGATGATGGTCATAGATTTTTCTGTGGGGAACCAGTCAAAACAGACTTTAAGAAAACGTCATCTGGAGGAATTCAAGGAGCGCGATTATTCAATATTAAAGAATTAATAGGTGAGCCGGTTTCAATCTTTGATATTTCTGAAAAATTAAAATCACTCACTTGGAGCTAACGCCAAAAAATTCATCAAAAACACAATATTCCTTATTTAAGCTCAACAGCATGACACATTTAATTTTTATTTATCGTCATTAATACAGATTCATCAGTCCCTTATAGATAACAAGAAAATTACGCCATACAGATCCCAAAGTTGGCATGAATACGTGGCTTGAAAGAGGGATTGACCTAATTTTTAATAGCGGGCACTAGCCTGGGTGGAAATAAACGCCAACGACTGCCGATTAAAGTGCTCCGGCTGCTCCACATTGCAGACATGGCCGCAGTTTTCGATGATCTCGAGCTGGCTGTAGGGGTCGCGGGCCACCTGTTCGCGTACCGGCGCCAGAAACATATGATCCTCCTCCCCCATCACATAGAGAGTGGGAATGGGCAGGGAGCGTTCGCGGAAGTAGCGCATCAGCGGGTTGACCTCGGTGGCGAGGCGGAACCAGCGTTTGAACTCTTTCTGGCACAGCTTGCGGGCCTCGCGCACAAACAGGTTGCGCGACTCCTGATGGCGCTGGCGCGGCATGATGATGAAGGCAAACAGCCGGTAGAGCCACATATAGGGCAGGATATGCTGGCCGAGTCGGCCCAGCTGTACCAGCACCCGTGAGCGGATATCGAGCCGCAGGATGGCGCCCCCCAATACCATGCTCTTGACCCGCTCCGGGCAGAGCTCGGCCAGATGGCGGATCAGGATGGTGCCAAGGGAGATGCCGACAAAGTGGGCGCGGCGGATCTTGAGATGATCGAGCAGCCGCACGATATCTTCGGTCACTTCCCGAAAGCTGTAGTGGCCCTTGACCACCTGCTGCAGCTGGTGGGATTGGCCGTGGCCACGCAAGTCCAGCAGCAGTACGTTGAAGTGTTCGCGATAGGCGCGCAGCTGTTTGAACCAGATGGAGGAGCTGCCACCGGCGCCGTGGACAAACACTACCCAATCCCGTTCGGGGCCAAGCTCAAAGGTCTTGTGATACAGCATCTTGCGACTCCCTCATCGACGGCATTGGGGTATAGTAGGCGCGCATCTTAGCAGATAATTTCAGCAAAAAAATACGTTTACATGGTAACCGGCAAGGAGCGTGAGGATGGAGTTGACGAGTTTGAGGGCCTTTCTGCTCACCCTGCCTGGCACGCAGGAAGATACCCCGTTTGGCCCGGAGATCCTGGTCTACCGCATCGCGGGCAAGATGTTCGCGCTGGTGGATTGGCAGGCCGAACCGCTCACCATCAACCTCAAATGTGAGCCCGAACTGGCCCTGCTGCTGCGCGAGATCCACCCCGAGGTCAAACCGGGCTGGCATATGAACAAGCAGCACTGGAACACTGTGACCTTAAGCGATGCACTGCCGGACGATCTCTGGCAAGGCTGGGTGCACCACTCCTATGAACGGGTTATCGCGGGTCTGCCCAAAGCCAAACGGCCGCAGGCGCCGCAACCCCTCCAACCTACTGACGGCAAAACCCCATGACCCCAGCACTGCGTATTGTCCCACTCAGCGAGCCACATATCCCCGCCCTCGTTACCCTGTTTGAGCAGGCGGTGCGTGGCAGCGGCCCCGAGCACTACAGCGCCGAACAGGTGGAGCAGTGGGCACTCGGCGCGCACCATCCCGGCTTTGTCAGCCAGCTGCGCGAACACCACGGCTGGGTGGCGGAGCTTGGAAATGTGCCCCTCGGTTTTGTCACCCTGAGTGCGGATGGCCACCTCAGCTTGCTCTATGTGGGCGCCGACCATCAGCGGCAAGGGTTGGGCAATCTGCTGCTCACCACGGCACTGGCGGGCGCCCGGGCGCGGGGCCTGCAGCGCATCACCACCGAGGCCAGCGCCTTCAGTTATGAGCTATTTTTACGACATGGCTTTGTGTTGACCGGACTGGAGCGCGTGGAGCGGGGCGGAGTCAGTTTTACTCGCCATCGCCTGCACTGCTGCTTGCCAAGCTAGGTCAAGTCACTAAAATACGCTTAATTTTCGTATTGTTACTGTATTGAGGCAGCAACCATGGTGGTAGAAAGTGAAGGCTATATCTCGCTGATCGAGTATCTGGTGGAGAGTCTGGGATTGTTTGAATCCCAACAGCAGAGCAACGGTGAAGAGACCATCGAAGATCTGGTCAGTGGCCGTGTTGCCAGCAACCTGATGGCCATTTGCGAGCAAAACCCGCAGATCGATCCCAAGGTGCGTTTTGCCATCATGCAGGAGGCCGACGCCGTGGTCGCCGATCTGGAAGAGGTGCTCTCTGCCGTCTGGCTGCGCGCCCCGACCCCGGAACAAAAAGCCTTCCTCATTGAGTTTATTGACCTTATCAAGAACCTCTTCGACAGCGCGATCGCCTGATCTGCTGCCCGGTTCTCCCGTCCAACGCAAGGTTTTAAAACACGCAGATATGAAAAGGGCCGCCTTGGTGGGCAGCCCTGCTTGCTATCACTTTCAATCCCCCCATGCGTTCATTCATTGGGTGGTTATCAAGGCAAGAAATGTGTCTGGACTTTGCATCCGATCCCTGGACGCTACCTAGTTAGTCCCGCCTAATAGCAATAAGTTCCCGCCAGACAGCATTTATTTTCACTTTTTTAAGAAAATCCCTACAAACCCGTTCAGCGGTTCAGACTTGGCGGCAAACAGACGCCAATGCCACCCAATCCGCAGTATCCGTCCGGGTTCTTCGCCAGATATTGCTGATGGTAATCCTCGGCGTAATAGAAGGGCGCCAGTGGCAGAATGCGGGTGGTAATGGCACGACTGTCGCCGCTCGCCGTCATCGCCTGCTGATAAGCCGCCATGCTCTGCTGGGCAATGATCTGCTGGCTCTCGTCATCGAAGAAGATCACCGAGCGGTACTGGGTGCCCACATCGCCCCCCTGCCGCATTCCCTGCGCCGGATCGTGCTGCTCCCAGAACAGTCTCAGCAGATCGCCGTAGCTGATAACAGCCGGGTCAAACACCACCTGCACCGTCTCGGCATGGCCGGTCAGCCCGCTGCACACCTCTTTGTAGCTGGGATTCTGGGTGACGCCCCCCTGATAACCGGCCGCGGTGGAATAGACACCCGGTTGCTGCCAAAACAGGCGCTCCACACCCCAGAAACAGCCCATGCCAAACCAGGCCACCGCCATCCCCTCCGGCCAGGGGCCCTGGGTCGGGTTGCCGTTCACCCCATGTTGCTGACCAATCACCATCGCTTCGCGTCGTCCCGGCAGGGCATCTGCCGGTGAAATAATCTGTTCCATGAATCCTGTCCTTGTATAAAACCCTGTGAAATCACACAGCTGACGAAAAGGAGCATCGAAGATAGCAGTTTATCGCGGCGGATCAACCGGCGGGCCCCCTCCCCGCTCGCCCCATAGTGCCATCTGCACCTCCCTACCCCCTTTTCCCGATCCGCACGGCTCGGCCGCCCCAAGTAGACCAGAAACAGCCAAAACCAATATTTAGTCTTGATTTGTGAATTAATTTTCATATATTGAGCCAATCGCTGTTTTTTTATGGAAGAAATATCAAGTGCGTGAACGCGAACCCAGTCTGGTCAATGCCTTCCGGCAATCCACCCCCTATGTCAATGTGCATCGGGGTGCCACGTTTGTGCTGATGATGGGGGGAGAAGCCATCAGCCACCCCAATTTTGCCAATATCGTCAGCGATATCGCCCTGCTGCAGACACTGGGCATACGTCTGGTACTGGTGTTTGGTTCACGGCCGCAAAATGACGAGGCGCTGGCCCATGCGGGCATCGAGGCCCAGTACCACAGACGCACTCGCGTTACCGATGGTGATAGCTTCGCCATCATCAAGCAGGTGTGTGGCGGCCTGCAATACGACATCACCGCCCAGCTCTCCATGGGGCTGGCCAATACCCCGATGCAGGGGGCTCGCATCAGTGTGGTGAGCGGCAACTTCGTCACCGCCCAGCCGCTGGGGGTGGATGATGGCATCGACTTTTGCCACAGCGGCCGGGTGCGCCGCATCGACGTGGAGGGGATCACCCGCCAGCTCGATCAGAAGAGTCTGGTGCTGATCTCCCCCATCGGCTGCTCGGTCACCGGCGAGAGCTTCAACCTCAGCTCGGAAGAGGTGGCCCGCCGGGTGGCGGTGGATCTCAAAGCGGACAAGCTGATCTGCTTCAGCAGCACCCAGGGGGTAATGGACAGACGCGGCGAAGCCATCTCCGAGCTCTTCCCCGAGCAGGCCGAAGAGCTGCTGGTGGAGCTCGAGCAGGCGGGAGAAGAGATGTCCGGCACCGCCCGCTATCTGCGCGCGGCCATTGCCTCCTGCCGTGGCGGGGTGCCCCGCTCCCATCTGGTGAGTTATCAGGATGATGGCGCCATGCTGCAGGAGCTGTTCAGCCGCGACGGCCTCGGCACCCAGATCGTGCGGGAAAGTGCCGAGCAGGCCCGCGCCGCCACCATCGAGGATATCGGCGGCATTCTGGATCTGATCCGCCCGCTGGAGGAAGAAGGCATTCTGGTGCGCCGCTCCCGCGAGCAGCTGGAGATGGAGATCGACAAGTTCACCATCATAGATCGCGATGGCCTGATCATCGGCTGCGCGGCGCTCTACTGCTTTATGGAAGAGGCGATGGCGGAGATGGCCTGCGTCGCCATCCACCCCGACTATCGCAACTCCAACCGGGGGGATCAGCTGGTGGCCAAGGTGGCCGAGCGGGCCAAACGGCTCGGCATTCGCCGCTTGTTTGTGCTCACCACCCGCTCCATCCACTGGTTCCGGGAGCGGGGCTTCGATCCGCTGGAAGTGGAAGATCTGCCGGTGGCGCGCCAGCGTCTCTACAACTGGCAGCGCCGCTCCAAGGTTTTGTCAAAGACCATTGTCTAAGCCGTTGATTCTGTGTTGAGTTAGCTGACAATTTGAACTTTTTCACAAACTCGATTGACAGTGCAATCCAACGCAGGGTATTTCTAAATGCACTCCACCGCCATGGTGGAGCCAGAAGAGGAGCGCTGCCCAGGCAGCCCAAGGGAGGACGCCAGCGTCCGGTGAACTTGGGTCAGGGGGAGCAGCGCCGAGACGAGTGAGGAGACTGGTGACCTCAACGTCGGCTGCGGGGGCTGAATCCCCCGGGTTGTCATCGGTAGTGATCATCCCCCACCGCGCCCTGTCAGGGGCGGTACGGGATGGGCTCTGCAGGTGGAGTGCTTCTGGCCGGGATAGCTTCGTTCATTCCTGCCATTTTCAGCCTCCTCCTCTCTTTTTTGCCCGATGGAACCGGAATCTTAAATTAAGACAGGAGTAAGCAATGAGCCCGATCAATGTCGCCAAGTTTGGCGGAACCAGTGTCGCCAACGCCGCGGCCATGAACAACTGCGCCGATATCGTGCTGGCCAATCCCGCCACCCGGGTGGTGGTCCTGAGCGCCAGCGCCGGTGTCACCAACCTGCTGGTCGCCCTGGCACAAGGGGAGCTGGACGAAGCGGGCCGCGACGAGCAGCTGGCCAAACTGGCCGGGATCCAGCAGGCCATTCTGGCGGATCTCGGCCACCCCGGCGATGTGAGCGCCCTCATTCATGGTCAGCTCGACGAGATCCGCCTCATGGCCCAGCAAGCGCACCAGCATACCGATGCGGAGCTGGCGGATCGCCTCATCGCCTGCGGCGAGCTGATGTCTACCCGCCTCTTTACCGAGCTGCTGCGCCAGCGCGGCGTCAAGGCCCACTGGCAGGATGTGCGCCAACTGATGCGCACCGACAGCCGCTTTGGCAAAGCCACCGTCGATCTGGCCACCACCCGCACCCTCTGCCAGCAGACGCTGGGCCCGCAGCTTGGCGATACCCTCGTCATCACCCAGGGCTTTATCGGTGCCGATGGCGATGGCCGCACCACCACGCTGGGTCGCGGCGGCTCTGACTACAGCGCGGCCCTGTTGGCCGAAGCGCTGGATGCCGCCAGTATCGAGATCTGGACCGATGTGCCCGGCATCTACACCACAGATCCGCGCCTGGTGACCCGCGCCCGCCCGATCCCCGAAATCAGCTTTGTCGAGGCGGCCGAGATGGCTACCTTCGGCGCCAAGGTGCTGCACCCCGCCACCCTGCAACCGGCGGTGCGCCAGAATATTCCGGTGTTTGTCGGCTCCGCCAAGGACCCTGCCGCCGGTGGTACCTGGATCCGCGCCAGCACCGATTCAAGCCCGCTGTTTCGCGCCGTCGCCCTGCGCCGCCAACAGGTGCTGGTGACCCTGCACAGCCTCAACATGTTCCACGCCTACGGCTTTCTGGCGGAAGTGTTCGGCATTCTGGCCCGTCACCGCATCTCGGTGGATCTCATCACCACCTCGGAGGTGAGCGTGTCGCTGACCCTGGATCACACCGGCAGCCAGAGCAACGGCGAGCCGATCCTGAGCGACAAGGTACTGGCCGAGCTGGGGCACCTCTGCAAGGTGGAGGTGGAAACCGGTCTGGCACTGGTGGCGCTGATTGGCAACCGGATGAGCGAAGTGAACGGTGTGGGCAGTCTGGTCTTTGACGCCCTGCGCGAGCACAACATCCGGATGATCTGCTACGGCGCCAGCGCCCATAACCTCTGCTTCCTGGTCAAGGAGGGCGAAGCGGGCAATATCGTCAACCGCCTCCATCAAGAGTTGCTGGACTAACCACTTGAGCAAGCTGACCAGATAAGGGTCGCAGAGCGGCATACAACAGGGCGCCTTTGCTAAACCAGCAAAAGGCGCCCTGTTGATTGGCAGACCCGGTTTTTAGCCAGATCCGTTATTGAACCCTGTATTAAACCGTGCAGCTCAAGCGAGAGACGTGGCAGGCAGCTGGCAGGCCACGGCTTCGCGGCGCAGCTGCTGCAAGCGGGCCCGCAGCCCGGTCTGACCCAGCTCCGTCTCCTGAGGCGAGAGATTATCCACCAGCAGCAGATAATGATCCGTCACCGCCTGCAACAGCCAGTCGAGACGGCGCAGGGTCAGCGGGCCACAGCTCTTGCCGCTCAGATCGTCCGCCACATCGAGCCGGTGACTGCGATACATGTCCCGCCACCAGTTGGCGACCAGCGCCTCGTCGCTCGCCAGCGCGGCACTCCACTCTCCCTGCAAGGTATGCAGTCTGGCCAGCACCGGCGCACTGGCCCCTTCACGGGTAAGGTGATGGATCTCGCGCTTGACCCACTGAAGACAAAGCTCGCGCCAGTAGCGAAACTGCGGCAAGGGATCGGCCTCATCGAGCCAGAGCCCTGACAGAGTACGGGTCTCCAGCCGCTCCGGCACATGAAACTGCGGATCAACCAGACCGTTGGAGTTGTATTCAAAGCGGGGATCGAAGGTCCACATATAGCCAAAATCGAACACGCTGATCTGTTCGCCGTCGTCGAGCAGGTTGCCCGGACTCGGATCCCAGTCAAACCAGCCCCAGCGCGCCAGCTCCCCCTGCACCTCCAGCATCTGGGCCAGATTGCGCTCGTTGAGCTGATGGACCGGCACGCCCCGCAGCCAGGGTGAGACCAGCACTCCGGCCCGCGCCGAGCCAAAGCTGGTGCAGACCACATGGGAGAGGATGGTGGGATGCAACTCGCGCAGCGCCTCGATTTCGCGCCGCCGCTCCAGCTCGGTCAGAAAGGCGGTTTTGCCATCGAGGTTGGCCACCAGCGAAGCCTGACGCCGCCGCTTGAGGCACCAGTGATGCCCCTCCACCTTGAGGTGAAACACCTCGGCGGTGAGACCGTGGCGATAGACCTTGATCACGGCCGGATGGGTATCCTTCAGTCTGACCAGCTGAGCCAGCGGCAGCGGGCAGTCGCGCTCGCGTCCGATCCGGATCTCTTCCTTGCTCTCCAGCATGCGCAGCAATCTGGCCTGACGCGCCATCACCTTAGGATTCATACATATACCTCCTGTCGCTATTGAGAGACTAAACAGCGCTCCCCTCCCAGGCCAGCGGCAAAACCCCATGATGACGCTTTCATCACATATTCCGTGCAACCCCTCGATCGGGATCACAATTTGCAGGGTTGAACAGTAACCAAATATTCATTAAACGGTCATTAAATTGACAAGCTGGAACAAGGCCCGCACCATCGGGTCAAACCCTATACGGATGAACGATCTCTCCCCCACTCGCTCAAAGGATGAGCTTATATGAATCGTCCCTCCTCAGGCCGCCAACCCGTCCTGAGTCTGCCCTCTGTGGTACTCGCTCTGCTAGGCGGATTGCTGCTGCTGACCCTGCTGTTGCCGCTGGTCAATCCCGGCAGCTGGCTGGGCCGTGCCCAACCGCTGGTGTTGGGGCCTGCCGACAATCCGCTGGCCACTCTCAGCCGCCACGCCCTGCTCTATAAAAGCGACAGCCGTGGCCTCTATCTGGTGGTGCGCAGCCAGTGGCAGTTGCGTGGGCCGCTGCAAGCGGGGGACAAGGTGCGGGTAGAGCTGCTCAACGACAAGGGCGAACGGATCGACGAGCTGAGTCAGGGGGTCGATAAACGTCAGGTTTGCCGTAACAACCGCTGCACCCTGGATCTCAACAGCACCCTGCGGGCCCCGGACGATGCGCTGGATAGCCGCTATCAACTGCGCATCGGCCTGCTGCTCAAAGGTCGCCCCGAGAGCGGTGATTTCAGCCAGATCCTGCAAACCCTGCCGGAGCAGGGTTTCAACCTCACCTATCTGGTGGTGAGCCTCACACTGGTGCTGGCCCTGAGCGCCGCCGTACTCAAAACTGTGCTGCCAAAGCTGCGCCGCAGCCTGCGCTGGCGGATCATCGGCAGCCTGCTGCTCGGCAACCTCACCTTCGTGCTGCTGCACGGCTTCGTGGTGTTCAAACTGGGGGAGTTTCTGCTCTGGTCAGGCTTTCGACCGGAGCACTACTACCTCGCCTGGGGCAGCATGGTGCTGGGCTGGAGCCTCTGCGCGCTGGCAGGCTTCAACCTCTATATGGGTCTGGTCTTTACCGCGCTGTCAGGCATAGGGCTGCTGGCCAACTTTATGAAGATCGCCATCTACGGCGTGCCGCTCGGCGGGGATGATTTTGGCAACCTGCTGGCGCTGCTGCGGATCCTGCTCGATCAGCATCCCATCCTGCCCATCTTCACCGTTTTGCTGGCACTGTTTCTCTGCTGGCGCTTTGCCCTGTCACGCTGGGTCTTGCGCACGGCTGCCGCCACCGTCGCCTTCTTTGCCCTGTGCGTCTTTGCCACCCAGACCGGCAACAAGCTGCTGGGGGCCAACATTCGTTACGTGGATCGCGCGGTCAACTACCACAGGGACATCATCCGCTCCGGCCCCGGCCTCTATCTGTTCAATCTGGTGGACGAGATGCTGCAAAGCGGCAGCGTATTTCGCTACCCCTTGCAGATCAACGAGCTGACCCCACAGCTGAGCCATCCGCCCCAAGGCATAGCGCCGCGCTGGGATCTGGTGATCGTGCTGCAATACGAATCGCTCTGGCTCGACTGGCAGGGGCGGATCTGCGCCCCTGCGCCTACCCTCTCCCTGCCCGCCAGCGTGCAGCAGTGGCACAAGACTATCCACTCCCCCACCACCGGCGGCATGACGGTGCTGGCGGAGTTCGAGATGAACACCGGCCTGCCGGTGGGCTTGCTCAAGCAGGGGGTAGTGCCCTACTACTACCTCTCGGAGCAGGTGCCGGGGCTGGCCCAGAGCGCCAGACAGAGCGGCTACCAGACCCTGTTTGCCCACCCTTATGTGGAAAAATTCTGGGGCCGCGCCAAGGCGATCCCTGCGCTGGGGTATGAGGAGCGCTGGTTCGATACCCGCTTCACCACCCTTGAGCACAAGGGGCTCTATATCTCCGACGATGCGCTGATCGACCACATGCTCAAGCGCAGCGATCAGGATGACAAGCCGCTGTTTGCCTACGCGGTCACCATGCAGGGGCACGGCCCCTTCGATGGTCCCCGCTATCAGGGGCAGGAGCGCAGCGGCGCCTGCCCGAACCAGAGCGAGAGCGACACCCAGCTACTCAACACCTACTACACCGGGGTGGTGGATGCCATGGCCTCGCTGGAGCGGCTGCTCAAGACTCTCGACCAGTCGGGCAAACGCTATCTGGTGGTGGCCTTTGGCGATCACCAGCCGTTTTTGATGTCCGCCAGCAAAGGCATTCACGGTGACAAACCGGCGCGGGATGCCACCTACCAGATCCCGATGATGGCCTTTGCCCGCGCCGATGACCCCCTCAATCTGGCGACCCAGTTTGCGCCGGTGCGCCAGCTCTACCAGATGGGTCAGGCCACCCGCCAACTGCTGGCGGGGGATATCACCCCCATCGAAGAGAAACCCCTGCTCCATCCGGTGCTGGGGGAAGAGAAGGGATTCGACCCTTCAAGCCTGGTGCCGCAGATCCGTGCCAGCTTCCGGCCCGATGCCCTGCCCTGATCCCTGCCCACAAAAACAGACAAGGCCGCTAAGCGGCCTTGTTTTTTGACATCCATTTTTGACATTCATGTTTGTTCACATCAGCTGTGTGCTCATTCTGCTCGCCACCAGGGCTGCAGCAAGGTGAGTTGCTGGCGATCGAGATCGAGCGCCACCTCGATACCCAGCGGCAACGTCAGCATGGGGTGGGTATGGGCGCAATCAAACTCCGCCAGAATGGGGAAATCCGGCTCCCCCACCACCTCCAGCAGGATATCGAGAGGGCGCTTGCCGCTGCCCCGATCATTAAACAGCTCGTGCTTGCCGAGGATAAGGCCGCCGATCCGATCAAAGATGCCGCACAGCTTGAGATGGGCGAAGGAGCGCTCCAGCGTCTCGGCAGATAAGAGGCTGTCCTCCAGCAGCAGAATGTCGCCGTGCTCGATGGTCGGCATATAGGGGGAGCCCCAGATCCCCGCAATGGTGTTGAGGTTGCCGCCAATCAACCGTCCCTCTACCCGCCCCGTGCCCACCGAGATCAGTCGGTTCGGCTGGCAGAGCTTGGCCCTGGTCTGGTTCTCCCAATCCAGTCGCTCATCGCTCCATTGCACGGGGGTCGGTATCGTACAGGGCACGCCAACTTCGTCAGCCAGCGCAATCTGTAAAAAGCTGGCCAGCGTCTCATCCACCAGCGGCGGCAACTCGCCAAAGGAGGCCACCAGCGCCGGGCCATAAAAGGTGACCAGGCCTGTTTGGGCATAGATGCCGAGCAGCAGAGCCGTCACATCGGAGTAGCCGATGATGATCTTGGGATCGCGCTTGAGCGCCTCAAAATCGAGGTAAGGGAGCAGGGAATTGGAGTTGCTGCCGCCAATCACCGACATGATGCAACGTACTTCGGGGTCGCGAATAAGGGCGTTGAGCTCTTCAGCCCGCGCGGCGATGGAGCCAGAGCGCCAGTGATCCTGCTGGCCGGTGAGGCAGCCCGCCTTGAGCCGAAAGCCCTGCCCCTCAAGAAACGCCCTGGCACGGGCAAAACGGTTGGGGGCCCAGGCGGTTGCCGCGCTGGAGGGGGAGAAAAAACCGATGGTATCGCCACGTTGGAGCAGCGGGGGAACCAGTAACGTCATGACACACTCATCCTTGCCAATATCCAGTCATCACAGAGTCTTTGAGACTCCTACATAACCCCTTTTATCACAACGGGTTTTATCATTAGCGTTTAGAAATTCAAAACGCTTGATTTATTATTAACAGATATTCTAAACACCATCCCTTTCTTAGAATGACCTCATTGCGATGGCCAACCCCAGTTGGCAATCAAAACGGTCGGCCTGACAGCCCGAACATTTTCTCTCCGACTTAACTTTTCTCTCTCACTTAAATGAGGTGCCTGTCATGAACAAAAACGCATCCACCAGCGCATTGGTTGTAGAAGGCGGTGCCATGCGCGGCATATTTGCCAGCGGTGTGCTGGATGCGTTTATCGAGCATGACTATCGCCCCTTTGACTTCGCCATCGGCGTCTCGGCCGGAGCCACCAACTTGCTGGCCTACCTGGCCAGCCAGCATGGCCGCAGCCACGACATCCTGACCAAGCTGGCATGCAGCCAGGCGTTTATGGATCCCATGCGCTTTGCCAAGGGGGGCAATCTGGTGGATATCCACTGGCTGTGGAACACCAGCTGCCGCAACTACCCTCTTGATATCCATACCTATCGCGAGACCGGCATCCCCTTCTACGCGGTGGTGACCAATACCCTGACCGGCAAGGCGGAGTACATCCGGGTCAAGCCGGAGAACATGAACGAGGTACTGCCCGCCAGCTGTTCCATTCCCCTCGCCTCTGGCGAATACCCGGAGGTACACGGGGTGCCGATGACAGATGGCGGGGTGGCCGACTCCATCCCGGTGATCGAGGCCTATCGCCGCGGTGCCCGTCATATGACAGTGATCCTCTCCGAGCCGCTCGGCTACCGGCTCAAGCCGATGCCGTTCCCCTGGATGATCCGCACCCTGCTCAAGACCCGCCCCGCGCTGGCCCATGCGCTGGAGCAGCGGGATCGCAGCTACAACGAGGCGCTCGATTTTATCGCCAACCCGCCGGATGACTGCCAGATCGAGGTGATCGCCCCGGCCGACTACTTCCCCGTTTCCCGTTTCACCCGCGACATCAACAAGCTGGAGATGGGATACGTGATGGGCAAGTGCGCAGGCTATCAGGCCGCCCTGCTCAATTGATAAGGATTTTACAGGCATGACCCGACCTGCCGCGACGCACGCGCCGCAAACACAATAACAATCGGGTCAGTTGAGCAACATGAGTCATAAAAACAGACCGTGGCGAGGCAAGCGCGGCCAGAACCGATGCCAGACATCCTGACCGGCCCGCTCCTCATCCCTATGCCAGGGCATCTCACCCTCATACAAGGTGTTTATTTATGTCGTTTCTTCTCACCCATCCCGCGCTGGCGCAGCTGTTCGAGCGGCTGCTGCCCGATTACCGGATCATGGCGCCCGCGGCCGAATATCGGGGCGGTCGCTTCTCCGACACCGACAACGTCACCTATCACAGCATCCGTCATCCGGCCGATCTGGTGTGGCAGGAGAAGTCCCACTTCTCCCCGAAAGAGGTGGTGCTCCCCATCACCCAGACCCTGTTCCACTTCGACAATCTGGAGCTGCGCGAATCAAAGGTGGAGGCCAAGCCCACCCTGCTGTTCTTGCGCAGCTGCGATATCCACGCCCTGCGCCGGCTGGATCAGGTCTACCTGAACAACGGCCAGAACAGCGACGTCTACTACGCCCGGCTGCGCAGCAAGCTCAAGCTGGTGCTGCTGGAGTGCCGCGAGAGCTTCGAGAACTGCTTCTGCGTCTCCATGGGCAGCAACGAGACCCAGGACTACGCCGCCGCCATTCGTCTGAGCGATGAGGGTGCCCGTATTGAGGTGAAGGATCCCGAGCTGCTCGGCTACTTTGCCGAACTGGGTGAATCCGACGACTTCACCCCGGAATTTGTCCAGAGCAACCCGGTCAAGGTACGCACCCCGGACAGCGTCTGTGACGACCCCCAGCGGATCCGCCAGATCCTCACCGCCCATCCGGTCTGGGCCGAGTACGACAGCCGCTGCATCGGTTGCGGCCGCTGTACCACCTCCTGCCCGACCTGCAGCTGCTACAGCGTGCATGACCTCACCTATGCGGAGAACCCCAAGCAGGGCGAGCGCCGTCGCCAGTGGGCCAGCTGCATGGTGGATGGCTTTAGCGACATGGCCGGTGGCCACGGTTTTCGCGCCAAACATGGCGAGCGCCTGCGTTATCGCGCCCTGCACAAGGTCAACGACTACAAGGCCCGTCAGGGAAAGGAGCACATGTGCGTCGGCTGTGGCCGCTGCGACGATCGCTGCCCTCACTACATCTCCTTTAGCAAAATCATCAACAAGATGACCGATGTGGTCGAACAGACCATCGCAGCCGACAACGCGCAGGGGGCGAACTGATATGTGCCAGTGCCAGCAAACCGCAACAGCAAAACCGCAGCAGGACGTGGTCGAAAACCGCCTGCTGCCCAAGGCCTACACCATTCTGGCCATCGAGCGTCACACCGAGCTGGAGTGGAACTTTCGGGTCTCCCGAGACTTTGATGTCCACTACGGCCAGTTTGTGGAGATCTCCCTGCCCACCGTGGGCGAAGCGCCCATCTCGGTCTCCGACTATGGCGATGGTTATGTGGATCTGTTGATCCGCAAAGTCGGCAAGGTAACCGATGCGCTGTTTGCCCTCGATGTGGGCGACAAGGTGTGGATGCGCGGCGTCCACGGCAACGGCTATCCGCTGGAGACCTACCGCAACCAGCACCTCATCGTGGTGGCGGGCGGCACCGGCGTCGCCCCGGTCAAGGGGCTGCTGCGCCGCTTCAGCAAACATCCGGAAGAGGTGAAAACCCTCGACATGATCCTCGGCTTCAAGAACGAGCAGGCGGTGCTCTATCGCCACGAGATGCCGCTCTGGGCCGAGCAGCAGAACCTCATCGTCACCCTGGACGAGGGCAAGGAGAGCGAGCAGTTTCGCATCGGTCGGGTCACCGACTACATCGACCAGCTGGATCTCTGTGACAAGGAGGATATCCAGGTGATCGTGGTCGGCCCCCCCATCATGATCCGCTTCGTGGTGCTCGCCTTCCTCGAACGGGGCATCCCCAAGGATCGCATCTGGGTCGACTATGAACGCCGCATGGCCTGCGCCGTGGGCAAGTGTGGCCACTGCCGGATGGGCGACACCTATATCTGCGTGGATGGCCCGGTCTTTCGTTTTGACCAGGCCCAGCATCTGATCGACTGAGGGAGAACACCATGAGTCTCGATATCGACATCATCAAGGCCCGCGCCAAAAACGAATACCGCCTCTCCAAGGTGCGCGGCGAAGCGATGATCAGCGTACGCATTCCCGGCGGGATCATACCCGCCCACCTGCTGGCAGTGGCCCAGCAGATCGCCGAACAGTACGGCAACGGCTTGATCCACCTCACCACCCGCCAGAAGCTGGCGATGCCCGGCATCAAGTATCAGGACATGGACAAGGTCAGCGCCGCCCTCGAACCCTTTATCAAGGAGATCGAGGTGGAGACCTGCGGCATCGAGGTGGCGGACACCACAGCCGGTTACCAGAGCATCGGCGGGCGCAACATCGTCGCCTGTCAGGGCAACACCATCTGCCAGAAGGGCAATATCGACTGCACCGGGCTGGCCCAGCGGATGGAGAAGCACCTCTACCCCAACCCCTATCACCTCAAGATGGTGATCGCCGGCTGCCCCAACGACTGCGCCAAGGCCAACATGGCCGACTTCGGCATCCTCGGCATAGCCAAAATCCACTTCAATGCCGAGCGCTGCATCGGCTGCGGCGCCTGCGTCAAGGCGTGCAGCCACCACGCGGTGGATTGCCTCGCCATCAAGCATGGCAAGGCGGTCAAGGAGGAGAGCAAGTGCATCGGCTGTGGCGAGTGCGTGCTCGCCTGCCCGACCCTGGCCTGGCAGCGGGATCCCAAGCAGCTCTATATGGTCAAGCTGGGGGGACGCACCAGCAAGAAGACCCCCCGTACTGGCAAGCTGTTTCTCAACTGGGTGACCGAAGAGGTACTGCATGCGGTGATCAAGAACCTGTTCGAGTTCGAGGCCGAGATGCTGGATGGCAAACCCATCTACCTGCACATGGGTCACCTTATCGACAGGGCCGGTTATCACAAGTTCAAGGAGCGGGTGCTGCGCGGCGTCACCCTCAACCCGGAAGCCATGGTCGCTGACCGCATCTTCTGGGCCGAAGACCAGTACGTCGCCAACATGCACGTCAAAGCGGTGCAATAGAAAAACCTCGTTTGGGGAAGCGTGATCAAGTGGCCGACACCGGTGGGGATCTGTCGTTGGCCCGGGCGTAGATCACCCTTCCCCTTTTTTATTCCCGTTGGGGGAGCTTTCCCCCAACCATCCGGGGTGCGTCACGGCGCGCCCCGTCATCTCGCCCGGCGCGGCATTGCGAGCGGGCCAGTATCCGGAGCCTGTTATGGACTTTCTCCCTCTCTTCTGTCAGCTGCAACACAAGCCGGTGCTTATCGTCGGTGGCGGTGAGGTGGCGGTGCGCAAGGCGCGCCTGCTGCTCGATGCCAAGGCGAAGATCACCATCAATGCCCCGCACCTTGAACCCCAGCTGATGAGCTGGGCCGAGCAGGGTCGCCTGACCGTCTGCGCCGCCAATTTTCATCCCGAACTGCTCGATGGCAAGTGGCTGGTGATCGCCGCCACCAACCAGCCAGAGGTCAATCATCAGGTATTTCACGAGGCGAACCTACGCCAGATCTTCTGCAATGTGGTGGACTCTCCGGCCTACTGCAGCGCCATCATGCCCGCCATCATTGACCGCTCGCCGCTGATGGTGGCCATCTCCAGCGCAGGCGCGGCGCCGGTACTGAGCCGCCATCTGCGGGAAAAATTCGAAGCCATGCTGCCGCAACACCTCGGCCAGCTCGCGGCGCTGGCGGGCAAGCTGCGCGAGCGGGTCAAGGCCATTCCTGACAAGCTGGCCCGCCGTCGCTTCTGGGAGCGGCTCTTTAGCCACGAGCACCTCGCCCGCCAACTGGCCCGTGGCCAGCAGCAAGCTGCCGAACAGAGCGTCGCCGAGCTGCTCGATGAGCAACCACAGAGCAAGGGAAGCGTGACCCTGGTGGGCGCCGGCCCCGGCGATGCGGGCCTGCTTACCCTGAGCGGTCTGCAGCAGCTGCAGCAGGCGGATGTGGTGGTCTATGACCGGCTGGTGTCGCAGGAGGTGCTGGCACTTGTTCGCCGGGATGCCGAGCGGATCTTTGTTGGCAAGGAGGCGGGCCGCCACTGCGCGCCCCAGCAGGCGATCAACCAGCTGTTGCTGGAGCAGGCCCGCCTCGGCAAGCAGGTGGTGCGGCTCAAGGGGGGCGATCCCTTTATCTTTGGTCGGGGCGGTGAGGAGCTGGAGACCCTGGCCGAGGCGGGTATCCCCTTCTCGGTGGTACCGGGCATCACGGCGGCGTCAGGCTGCGCCGCCTACAGCGGCATTCCCCTCACCCACCGCGATCATGCCCAGCGGGTGCAGTTCATCACCGGCCACGACAAGGAGGGCAATATCGCTCAGGAGTGGTCGGCGCTGGCCGCCCCTCACCAGACTCTGGTGTTCTACATGGGGTTGGCCCACGCCGCCTGCATTCAGGATGAGCTGCAAACCCACGGCATGCCCTGCCACACCCCGGTGGCACTGGTGGAGCAAGGCACCCAGCTCAGTCAGCGGGTGGTGCGCGGCGAGCTGCAGCAGTTGGCCGAACTGGCCCGTCAGGTGAAGAGCCCGAGTCTCATCATCATCGGCTCGGTGGTCACTCTGGCCGACAAGCTGGACTGGTATGGGGAAGCCAACGCCATCCACGGCATCTAACCCCGCACGGCGATCAACCGAGACAACAAAACAGAGAGCGGCCATGCCGCTCTCTGTTTTTTGCATCAATGACCAAGCCGTGGCACGGCACGTCTGTTACTCGAGCGTGATGGGGCCGGTATTCTGAACATCGCTGTCATTCCAGTCGCTCTCATCGCGAGTGCGCGGATCCCCCTGCAAGGTGTAGAGGATGGTGCCCTGACGAAACTGCAGCGCGCCATCTGCCCGCTTGGCCTTCACCTTGACTCCGTTAACCCACACCTGCTCCTTGCCATCGATCTGAATATTGGCCACCGTGGCACCGCTCTCGCTATTTTTGGCGGTCCACTTGCCCTGATAGGGAGAGTCCCCCTTGGCCATCGGCAGCGCAGCCTCCTTGCCCGCCGACCAAGCGCTGACCGTACAGATGCCGTTGGCCCGCTTGTCATGCTTGATGGCGTAATCAACGCTGGGTTCGCTGTTGGCCGATGCAGAGGTAATGCCGATCATGATCTTGCCGCTCTGGGCGCTATAGGCGGTTGGCGCATCGGTTTTCAGGGTGGCCTTTTTACCATTGATAAAGACATTGCCCCCTTGCGCCTTGACCTGAATATTCATCGGGCAGCTGGCGGTAAAGTTGGGAACGGCCGCGGCGGCACTACCGGCATAAGCGGCGATGGCCAGCGTGATAACAGTCAACAGAGCAGATTTTTTGTGCATCTTGATACGCCTTCAAAAATTGTGGTGCAAGCCAAAAAATAGTGGTTCAAGCAACGTGGGGTTCATCCGTGAGAGGTGTCGTCCTGATGGCACCTAATCTAGTCCAGCGGTTCAGGGGGACCCAGTTAAAAAAAATAAAACCCGCGCCAGCAAGTTATGAAAAAATATAAATGCTTAAAATCATGATGTTACCGTCACTGATGGCATTTTTTTCAACGCCTAGGCCACTCCTCTTTGCCCGCAATGGGGCATCAAAAAAGCCGATAACCCGGTTATCGGCTTTGGCCTGCACAGCTGGCGGCAGGATATCAGACCACCACGGCTGTGCCGCTGATGCTGACCATCAGCATACTGCCGTTTTGCCCCACCACCTCGTAGTCGATATCGATGCCGACCACCGCAGTGGCACCGAGGACGGCGGCACGCTCTTTCAACTCGTCAAAGGCGATCTCGCGGGCACGAGCCAGCTCTTTTTCGTAGGCGCCGGAGCGGCCACCGATGATGTCGCGGATCCCGGCAAAGAGATCCTTGAAGATATTGGCGCCGAGAATGGCTTCGCCTACCACTATGCCGCGGTATTCACGAATGGTTTTGCCTTCCAGCGTGGGGGTGGTCGAGAGGATCATCTTGAACTCCTGTGAGTAACAGAGCTTTCAGACTACCGCAACGGTTGGCAAATCCCAACCCGCCAACCATGGCCACCGACAAACATTGGCGACCACGAGACCCTGACCATATGGCCGCTGGTCATGGTCATGGTCATGGTCATGGTCAAGTTCCATCGGCTCATGCCACCTACTCAAGGGTTTCGTGACGGGCCAGAAAGCCATCGCAGATGGCTCACCATTTTCCTTATCAGATAATGTATTTCCCGACCTGAAACACCCGCTGATAAAAGCAGGCATCGCTATGATGGATGCCTTTTTCAGGCAGGCGGAATAATATTTTTTGCACTGCATCACATCAACCATGAAGCTTCACTTAATTATCAAACACAAGATATTTAATGGTTGTCTGTTTATAAGAAAACAGGCCACTTGTTTTCAGGTTTGATAATGCACAGCGATGGATGAATATCCGCCGACAGTGCGCCATAACCACGGTGCCATGACCAGGGTACCGACGGTGTCCAGGCCACCATCTTGCCCTACCAGCCACGATTTTACCGGCTCCCCGCCGCCCTCGGATAACCACCAGTTATATTCGCTATAAGGCGACAACTTACCCCGAACTGCATAGAGTAAAACGGTTGAAAGCTTATTGTGTTTAATTTCCCGATGGGATAGCCCACCGCCGTAACAATATATGCACAGTAGATTGCTATTTCGGTGTCTGCTTCGGTGTCTGCGCTGATTCGGAATAACGGTAACAGCACATTATTTATCTGCTTTCATACAGCATTTTTGTGTACTAAATCACATCAAATTAGGAGTGGGAGCCAATAATGGCCATTCATTTAAACAAAATAGCAATGAGCCTTGCATTAATGGCCACTGCTGGTAGTGCCACCGCAGCCGCCAAACCCAACATTCTTGCCATCATGGGTGATGACATCGGCTACTGGAACATCAGCGCCTACAACCAGGGCATGATGGGCTACCAGACCCCTAACCTGGAACGTATCGCCAATGAAGGCGCGATCTTTACCGATCACTACGGTCAGCAGTCCTGTACCGCCGGTCGTGCCGCCTTTATCACCGGTGAAGAGCCTTTCCGTACCGGCCTGCTGACCATCGGCATGCCTGGCTCTACCCACGGTATTCCAGAATGGACTCCCACCATTGGTGATCTGCTCAAAGAGCAGGGTTACATGACAGGTCAGTTCGGCAAGAACCACCTGGGTGACCGTGACCAGCATCTGCCGACCAAGCACGGCTTTGACGAGTTCTTCGGTAACCTCTACCACCTGAACGCGGAAGAAGAGCCGGAAACTTACTACTACCCGAAAGATCCGGAGTTCAAGAAGAAGTTCGGCCCGCGCGGCGTAATCAAGTCTTCTGCTGACGGCAAGATTGAAGATACCGGCCCCATGACCCGCAAGCGCATGGAGCACGCTGACGAGGAGTTCCTCGAATCCTCACTGGCCTTTATGGAGAAAGCGGTCAAGGCCAAGAAGCCTTTCTTCATCTGGCACAACGCCACCCGTATGCACGTCTGGACTCGCCTGCAAGAGAAGTATCAGGGCAAATCCGGTATCAGCATCTATGCCGATGGCATGCTGGAGCACGATGACCACGTAGGTATCCTGCTCAACAAGCTGGACGAGCTGGGTGTCGCCAACAACACTATCGTTATCTATACCACCGACAACGGCGCCGAGACCGGCAGCTGGCCGGATGGCGGTACCACTCCGTTCTACGGCGAGAAGGGCACCACCTGGGAAGGCGGTACTCGCGTACCTCAGCTGGTTCGCTGGCCGGGCGTGATCAAGCCGGGCACCAAGGTCAACGCCATGATGGCGCACCAGGACTGGATGCCGACTCTGCTGGCCGCCGCCGGTGTACCGGATGTGAAAGAGCAGCTGGCCAAAGGCTACAAGGCTAACGGCAAAGAGTGGCGTGTACACCTGGATGGCTACAACTTCATGCCGTACCTGTCAGGCAAGACTGACACTGCACCCCGTAACTCCATGCTCTACTTCTCTGCCAACGGCGAGCTGAACGCTGTGCGCTGGAATGATTTCAAGCTGAACTTCGCGACCATGCAGGGCAACATCACCGATGCCACCCGCGTGATCCCGAACTGGCCGCAAATCATCAACCTGCGCGCCGACCCGTTCGAGAAAGCACCGCACGAGTCAGGTCTGTACATGCGCTGGATGGCTGACAACATGTGGCTGTTCGTACCGGTACAAGGCATCCTGAAAGGGTTCTTCGATACCCTGCCAGGTTACCCGATGCAGCAGAGTTTCCAGATGAACCCAGCCAACATCAGCTCCCAGAGCCTGATGCTGCAGGGCAAGCTCGCCGAGCTGGAAGCACTGAAGCAGAAAGTCGCCACCATCAAGTAAGACGGTGACTCCAACGCCCATCACTCTCTGGTGGGCGTTTTCAATTTCCACATGGCTCGTCCCGAACCCTGTGAAAATTGAAAACCCGTTGACTCGTCTGTCAAACATCTCTCATCGCCTCGTTATCTGCACTGGAAATCCCTATGAACCCCTTGCAACAACAGATCTCTCAACTCATCGAACAGGTTGGTCAAAGCGTGGTCGGCCAGTCCCATGTGATCCGCGCCCTGGTGATTGGTCTGCTGACCAATAGTCATGTGCTCCTTGAAGGCTTGCCCGGTACCGCCAAGACCCGCTCGGTCAAGGCGCTGGCCCAGGCGCTCAATGCCAGCTTCGGCCGCATTCAGTTCACTCCCGATCTGCTCCCCTCCGATGTGACCGGCACCGAGATGTATCAGGAGCATGAAGGTGCCCACCAGCTGCGCTTCCAGCCCGGCCCCATCTTTAACAGCATTGTACTGGCTGATGAGGTGAACCGCGCCCCGGCCAAGGTGCAAGCAGCCCTGCTGGAAGCGATGGCCGAAGGCACTGTCACCGTCGGTGACAAGAGCCATCGCCTGCCCGAACTCTTTATGGTGCTGGCCACCCAGAACCCCGTCGAGCAGGAGGGCACCTACCCGCTGCCGGAAGCCCAGATGGACCGTTTTGCCCTCAAGGTCTCGGTCGCCTACCCCGATGATGAGGCCGAGCTGGCCATCATTCGGCTGGTGCGCGCCGAAGAGAGTGGCAACCGCCAGCAAGGCGACCATTTCGCCCCGCTCTCCCCTGAGCTGATTTTGCAGGCAAGAGCAGAGCTCTCGGCCATGACGGTATCACCGCTGGTGGAGCACTACATCATCGGCTTGGTGATGGCAACCCGCCATCCCGACCGTTACCCGGACACAGGGCTGCCCCAGTGGATTGCGGTCGGTGCCAGCCCCCGCGCCTCTATCTCGCTCGATAAATGTGCCCGCGCCTACGCCTGGCTGCAGGGCCGCAACCATGTGCTGCCGGATGATGTGCGGGCCATGGTGCCCAGCGTGCTGGGTCACCGCTTTACCCTCAGTTACGACGCACTGGCAGACGGGGTGGATCACCAGCAGGTGGTGATGGCGCTGCTCGATCACGTTGTCATCGGGTAAGCCATCCTATGGATCACCGTACCTTGCCCCATGGCGCAACGCCCCCCCAGCCAGATCCACGGATCCACTGTGACTACTTGCGACTGGTCCGGCTACAGAGTCTGGTCGGGCAGTTTTCCCTGCTGCCTCGGCGCAACAGCGGCAGCGTGTTGTGCGGTCGCCATCAATCCCGTTTTCGTGGCCGTGGTCTCAACTTCGAGGAGCTGCGTCACTACCAGCAAGGGGACGATATCCGGACCCTGGACTGGAAGGTGACCCTGCGCACCGGCCGACCCCATGTCCGTAGCTACAGCGAAGAGAAAGATCGCCATGTGATCCTCTGCGTTGATCAGCGCAGCAGCATGTTCTTCTCCTCGGTCGAGGTGATGAAGTCAGTGGTGGCCGCTGAAGTGGCGGCGCTGCTCGGCTGGCAGGTGCTTAAAGAGAACGATCGGGTCGGGCTTGCCATCATGCGCAGTGACGGCGTGGAGTGGATGCGAGCACAGCGCTCTCGCGGCCACTGGCTGGCCCGCTTGCGCCAGCTCTGTGCGGCCAACCACGCCCTCTCGGTCAGCAGCCACGACCACGAGGCGACCGGATTGGCGCCGTTGCTGGCCATGCTGGGCCGCCTCAAGCTCAAAAATGCCACCTTGATCTTTTTGAGCGACTGGGCGGGCGTCACCGAGGCCGATCTGACCCGCCTCGGCTATTTGCAGCAGCATAACGACGTGCTGGCCCTGCACATCGCCGATCCCCTTGAATCAACCCTGTCTGGCACCGCCTCTGACGCCAGCTGGGTGGTCGGCAATGGTCAATACCAGCTCAATATCGCCCCTCATCAACTGCCCCTGCTGGATCAGGGTCTGGCGTGCCAACAGCAGCTCAAAAAAGATCAGTTGCTGCGGCTGATGGCCATCAAAGGATTGCCCCTTATCACCCTCGACACCCGTGGCCACCACCTCGCCCATCTCACCACCGCATTGGGAGGAAATCATCGATGATCCACAAGTTGCCCGGCACCTATATGCTGCGTGAACTGCAGGATGTGACTGTCCTGCCAGCCATCAGTTGGCAACCACAAACCGCTGGCTGGGTACTGCTGGCCATGATCCTCGGGTCACTGGCATTGCTCTGGATCTATCACAGGGTGCAACTGTGGTGGCAACAGCGCTACCGCCGTGAGGCGCTGGCCGCCCTGCACACCCTCAACTGGTCCCATGCGGGCACCAGCCTGACACTGTTTCACATCATCAAAGAGGTGTTGACCCATCTCTCACCCGGCTACGCCAAGCTGTTCGGCACCCCCCTGCTGCAGACCCTCGACAGCGCCATGCCTGATCGCCAAACCCGCTTCGCCACCGAACTGGGTGAGCGCTGGCTGGTCTCGCTGGTGTGTGATCAGGTGGTGCTGAGTGTCGGCGATCAGCTCTGTCTGGTCTCCCTGTGCAGCGACTGGCTGCAACATCATCAAGCGCCATGCCCCAGCACTGCGCTGACGGTGGAAGCTCGTCATGCTTGATGCCGGTCTCGAGTTTGCCCACCCCCACTGCTTCTGGCTGCTGCCCCTGCCCTTGCTGGTGTTTCGCCTCATTCCGGCCTATCGCACCCGGCAAAGTGCCATCAAGGTGCCCTTCTTCGATCTGCTGGTCTCCCTGCTGGACGAACCGCCGCAAGAGGGGGCAACCCAGCTCACCGCCAGCTGGTGGCAACGGATCGCGCTGCTGCTGGTCTGGCTGATGGCGGTAGTGGCGCTGGCCAAACCGACCATCTATGGACCGCCTCAGGTACGGGAGCGGTTCGGGCGGGATGTGATGATAGTGCTGGATCTCTCCGGCTCCATGGCCGAAACCGACTTCTCCCCCGATCCCGGCAAGCCTATCAATCGGCTGGAGGCGGCCAAAGGGGTACTGACCCAATTTGCCGCCAAGCGCCAAGGTGATCGGCTGGGGCTCATTCTGTTTGGTGATGCCGCCTTTATTCAGGCACCGTTTACCGCCGATCTCGACACCTGGCAGACCCTGCTGCAAGAGACCGATGTGGCCATGGCGGGCCAGAGCACCCATCTGGGGGATGCCATCGGGCTGGCTATCAAGGTGTTCAACCAAAGTGATCGCACTGAGCCGAATGTCCAGACGGCCAGCAAACGGGAGAAAGTCGCCATCATTCTCACCGATGGCAACGACACCGGCAGTTTCGTCAGCCCCCGCGATGCGGCCCGGGTAGCTGCGGTCAACGGGGTGCGGCTGCACACCATCGCCATGGGGGATCCGGCGACCGTTGGCGAACAGGCGCTCGATCTCGATACCCTGCAGCAACTGACAACCCTGACCGGCGGCCAGCTGTTTCAAGCCCTCGACCAGGCCGCGCTGGCGCAGGCCTATCAGGTGATCGATACCCTGGAACCGCAACGTTACGAGAGCACCCATTTTCAGACCCGCGAAAGCCTGCACCACTACCTGATTGCCGCCAGCGTCGGCCTCTATCTCGGTCTCTTTTCCCTGTTGACCCTCAGGCGCTACCGCCTGCGCCCTGCTCGCCAAGGAGACACCCCATGATTGATACCCTGTTCTGGCAACAGATCTGGTTAAATGCCCACTTTCTGCGCCCCTGGTGGCTGCTTGCCTTTATCCCCCTTGCTGCCATCATCCTGCTGCGCTGGCGCATGGACGACGCGAAAAACTGGCAACAGCGACTGCCATCTCATCTGCGCAAGGCATTGACCCTGGGGGAAGAGGGCTGGAAAAAGAACCTGCCCCTCAAGGCGCTGGCACTGATCATGGGGCTTGCCATCCTGATCTGCGCCGGCCCGACCTGGAGCCGCGAGCCCTCCCCCTTTGGTGAAGATCAGGGCGCACTGCTGATCCTGCTCGATAACAGTGATTCCATGCTGGAAGAGGATATCGCCCCCAACCGGCTGACCCGCGCCAAACAGAAGATCGGTGATCTGCTGGCCACCCGCAGTGGCGGACGCACCAGTCTGGTGGTGTTTGCCGGCTCGGCCCATACCGCCATGCCGCTGACCCGCGACAATACGGTGTTCACCCCGTTTCTCGCTGCCATCAGCCCCGCGATCATGCCCAAAGCGGGCAAGCACACCGAGCAGGTAATCCCGCTGCTCAGCGAACAGCTGGCCAATGAAGCTGGCAGCACCGTCTTGCTGGTCAGTGACGGCATCAGCCCGTCGGCTATTGCCCCACTGGCTGACTATTTCAAGGCGCAATCCCATCAACTGCTGATCCTGGCTGCCGGCGATCCGGCCCTCAGTGGCAAACGCCCGCTGGAGCTGGCCTCACTGCGGCGACTGGCGAGCGACAGCAACGCCACCCTGCTTACCATGACGGTGGATAATGACGATGTAGCGAGCATCAACCGGGCGATTGCTCGCCACTTCTTGATCCACAGTGACTCCCTGATGCCCTGGCATGACATCGGCTACAACTTGCTGTTTCCGGTTGTGGCCCTGTTGCTGCTGTGGTTTCGCAAAGGGTGGCTGGTGCAGTGGGGTCTGGTGGCGGCAGTCAGCTTTTCCTTGCTACAAGCGGCACCGGCGCACGCCACCACCTTTTCGCTGGCCCCCGCAGAGCCCACCGAGCCTGCGACCAATCACTGGGTAGAGGAGCTGAAACAGCAGTGGCTCGATCTCTGGCTCACCCCGGATCAGCAAGGGCAGTGGTACTTCCAGCGCGGCGACTATCTCGATGCGGCCAAACGCTATGAAGATCCCCTCTACAAGGGGGTGGCCTACTACTATGGCGCCGAATTTGCGCTGGCCCAGTCGGCCTTTTTACAAGCCGATACCGAACAAGCGTTGCTCTATGCGGGCAATGCCCTTGCCAGACAACGGGAGTATCTGGCGGCCCGCCGGCTGTTCCAGCAACTGGCTGACGAAGCCAATGACCCCACGGTGCGTCAATCAGCCGCCCACAACTATCAGGTGATGAGGGGGATCGTCGATGAGATCAACCGCGCCAGCCAGAGCCAGACCGGGACACTGGACGGGCCTGACCACTCCCGTGAGTTGCCCGAAAATGAACCACGCACCGCCGAAGGGGCAGAGGAGAAAGTCGCCGCCGCCCTGATGGAGCGCGAGACCCTGACCGCGGACCAGATCCTGGCCAATCCTGCCCAGGCCGAAAAATGGCTGCGCCGGGTCGAATCCGACCCCGCTGATTTTCTGCAAGCCAAATTCCGCCTGCAGTTACACACGCGGCAGACTCAGGCGCTCTCACGCCCTCATCCCGCAGCCACCACCGAGGAGCCTGCCCATGTGCAACAGGCGCAATAACATTTGCCGCTGGCTGCTCGCCACGACCACAGTGCTGAGCACCCTGCTGCTGGCCCCGGTTACCCTGGGGGCAGAGGCGCAACCTGCGACCCAGATCACCCTGAAAAGCTGGCTGAAAGATCAGCCAGCGGAACATGGCCCTTATGCAGTCAACCAGCAGATCACCCTCTATCTGGAACTGGCCACCAACCGCTGGTTTACCGCCGGTACCCGCATCAGCCAGTTCGAACTGCCGGGGGTGATGGTCAAGCAGCGCAGTGAGATGGCCACCAACTTCACCCAGCGCCAAGACGGGGAGACCTGGTCGCACCAGCGCTGGGAGTTGAGCCTCTATCCCCAGCAATCGGGCCAGTTCGAGATCCCCGCGATTGCGGTACGCGCTACGGTTGCGCGCCCCGAAGGGGGCTCCCGGCAGATCACCCTCACCACCCGGCCCCAGCGTTTTGCGGCCGCCCTGCCCGACCCTGCCTTGACGGTCGGGGGGCGCTGGTTAAGCGCCAGCAAGCTCACTCTGAACCAGACATGGCGCAGCTCCGGCGACAACAGGGCCGAGGATGACAAGGGTAGTGACGCGGGCGAACTGCGGGTGGGGGATGCCATCACCCGCACCGTCACCGCCAGCGGGCAAGATACCCTCTCGGTACTGATCCCGGCGCTGATCCCGACGCTCGAGAACACTGGCCTGCAGGCCTATCCGGCGCAGCCTCGCCTGAGCGACACCCAGGAGCGGGGGGAGTATCTCTCAGCACGGGAAGATCAGACCACCTACATAGTGCAGCAAGGGGGGGAGTTGACCCTGCCCCCACTGGAGCTGAGATGGTGGAACAGCCAGCTCGGCCAACTGGAAACCCTGACCCTCCCCGGGCAAACCTTGCGGGTACACCACACTCCCGCCTCCTGGCTGGCGGCCTATTGGCCCTGGCTGGTCGGGGTGGCAAGCGGCTTGGCTTTGCTGGCACTGACACGCTTGGCCATCGCCCGTTACTACCGCCACCACCCACGCCCGCTCAGCTGGCAATACGGCACCGCCATCTGGCGCAAACAGTGGGGAACGGTGCGGGTATTGGCCTATCGCTATCTACGGGCCCGACGCGGAGCGCTGGAGCTGGCCAGTGTCAGCGGTGATCCGGCGTGGCAGCGGCAACAGGCGGCCTTTCAGCAAGCAGAGGGCGACCGCCCGCAAGCCTTCAAGATGGGATGGGCACTGGCGAAGCGGTTGTCATTGCCGACCGGTGATGGCATTGCCCGGCTGTGTCGCACCGTTGGCTGGCGACCCGCCTTGCCGGGGCTGACAACCAGGGTGGACAAATCGGCTACTACCGGCCTCCCAGCCAGCGACAAGGAGAGATAAGCCACCACCCGGCCCCTGGATGGTTGTACCTGCAGACGCACTTCATTACACTGCCGAGACTGGACACCGGCCTGCTGCCGCGCCAATGCACTGGCGCGGCAGCATTTCTTTCCCTTGCTACCAAGCAATCATGGCGGCCGCGTGATCTACTTCACGAACATGTAACGAGGCCCCCTTTGCTTGACATCAGAAGTACCGAGCTGAATCTCATCCCGATCTTTGTCGCCATCTATGAAGAGCGCAGCCTCTCCCGCGCGGCAACACGCATGGAGATCAGCCAACCTGCCGTTAGCAAAGCCCTCAAGCGACTGCGGGAGATCTACGATGATCCCCTGTTTCACCGCAAGGTGGCGGGGATGGAACCCACCTCGTTTGCCATCGACATCTACCCGGCGATGGCCGCTGCCCTGAAGAACTTCAGCTCGACCCTGTCAACCTCGCGCACCTTTAATCCAAAGACCTCACAACGGGTCTTCTCCATCGCCTGCATCACCCTGGTCAGTGCCAACCTGATCCCGGCCTTACTCTGCAAGATCAAAGCGCAGGCACCGGGTATTGCGCTGGAAGTGCACCCACTGTTTACCGAAGACATGGAAAGCGATCTGCGCATGCAGCGTTATGATCTCATCATCGACATGACGCCGAACGGGCGCAGCATGCTCAAGAGCGAGGTGCTCTATGCCGAGCAAGTCAAGGTGGTATGTGCCAGCGGGCACCCGCGACTGGGCACGACCCTGGCTGTAGAGGAGTATTTTTCCGAGGAGCATGTGGCGCTGGCCCAGTGGCAGGTCAGAGGCAGCATGATCACCGCCGAACACCTGCCACAAATGGCCAATCGCAATATCGTGGTGCGGGTACCCACCGCCATGGAGATGCTGCCGATCATCGCGCGCAGCGAGATCATCGGGGTATTACCCCACTCCACCATAGATACCTTTAGCAATATGTATGATGTGCGAGCGCTGCCCTTCCCCTTTGCGGAGTCAGTGTTCAGCCTCTCGGCCATCTGGCACCCGAGCAGAAGTGCCGAAGCGGGGCACCGCTGGTTACGCCAGCAGCTGTTTGAGGTGATCAACGAGCTGGGGCTGATCACCGCCCAAGCGGCGCAATGACTCCGCCTTAGCGGGCATCACGCACCAGACGCAATCCCATATCTGCCATCATCACCGACTGGCTGGCAAAATCACGCCGGTAGTTTTCCGACAGTTCCGCCTCGTAGGAGTAACTGCCGCCCCGCACTGATTTGTGGGCCAGGTGGATCTTGCTCTGCTGGGCATTGTTCGGGTTATCTTGCGGGCTGTGACGGTAGAAGGTCTCTTCATAGGCATCGGACACAAACTCCCCCACATTGCCGGTCATGTCATAGAGCCCCAGCTCATTGGGCTTTTTCTGCCCCACCGGATAAGCGCGATTCTTGGCATTGTCGCTGTACCAGGCAACCTCATCAATATCATTGGACCCGCTATAGCGATAACCCTGGCTAAGTTTGCCCCCCTTGGCGGCATACTCCCACTCCGCTTCGGTCGGCAGCCGGTAATGACCACCGGTCAGCTCGTTGAGCTTTGCCACAAACAGGTTGGCCTGCTGCCAGCTCAAGTTGTTTACCGGCACACTGGGTGCCTGGAAATAGCTGATCGAGGGCCCCATTACGGCTTCGAACAACGCCTGTGTCATCTCGAACTTCGCCATGTAGAAACTGTTGACCGATACCGTATGAACCGGCCCCTCGCTCGATTTGGCGGCGGGCTCCTCAGAGCCCATCTCGAAGCGCCCCCCCTCCACCAGCACCATGTCCGCTTCAATTTTTTGTTGCAACGGATGGATAGGTTTATTGGCCCGGGTTACCCAGAAAGTGCAGCCTGCCACCAGCACTGTGGTGGCCAGCAGCGGGAGTGCGAATTTGAATGCGCTATTTTTCATCATCTGACCTGTGCAGTAAAAAGGAGTGCCGCCGTTATTGGCCAGCAGAAACAGGGGATGCGCCAACCTTGCTCACCCGCTTGCCATTGAGTTCAGCCAGCACCTCGGGGGGCGCTATCTTGCCAAGCTCAGTCATACAAGCGTCGCTTTTGGGGTGAGCGTGGCGCAGATAGATATCGCACACCGCATAGAGCTGCTCCGGTGCGCCGGAAATTCGATAGGCCAGCTCGAACGAACCGATGGCTTTATCGAGATCCAGCGGCTCTTGCAGCACCCCGTTGAGATACCAGAAGTAACTGTTATTGCTGGCCAGCTCTGCCGCCTGCTCCATGGTCGCCGCAGCCGCTGTTTTATCGCCAAGCCGGACTTGGGTCAGCGCTTTGGCATAATACAGGCTGGCATTTTCCGGCACCGCGTTGATCCCTTTATCGAGCAGGGCCAGCGCGTTCGCATCCTGCTGCTGGGCCCGCAGGTTGTCGGCAAGGCCGAGCCAGAGCTGGGGATTATTCGGCTGGGTGGCAAGCAGCTGCTCGTAACCTGCCTGTGCCTTGGCCCACTGTCGGGTCCAGCGCAACAGGTCAGCGTGCAACTGCTGCAGCGCCGGATCTTGCTGCCGGGCCAGATAACCGCTCACTTCCGCCAGCGGCTGACGAATGGCGCTCAGTTGTCCCTCATCCATGGCGCCATAATCGCGCGCCAGATTGAGGGTGGCCGCACGACGCACCTCGGCACTGCTGTCTGCCAGCAACGGCGAGAGCAGCCGCCAGCGGTGGGTAAACTGATAGGGATCTGCCGCAATCACCGCCGCCTCGCGCACCAGCGCACTCTCGTCACGCAGGCTTCTGGCCACCGCCACCAGACTGTTCTGGTTCGGATAAGCCGCCAGCTGGCGCAGGGCATCGGCCCGCACTGTCTCGGGTTGGGACAGATCCTGGGCGCTGTAAGCCCACTGCTGGATCTGGGTCGCTGACGGCGCACTGACGGCAGCCGGCGCAGTGACTGCCGCACTCTGCGGCTCCGGGGTTGCCGGTCCGCTCGTCGATACCGCCAGTGCGGCGCAGGAAGAGACCAACCCCAGGGTCAGCCACAAGGTGCGAACGCTACCAGCAAGTCGCTGCCGACCAGCTATGTTGCTCAACATGCTCATTGTTTTATTTCCCCTGCACACTGTTTATCACCGCATCACGGAATTTACCGTGGGCCACCGGATAACCGGCCCGGCGCAGGATGAAGGCCATCGACTGATCGATGTGGCTGAAAAACTTGTGCCAGCCGGCGCAGAGGTAGTTCAAACCGGTTTCTCCCTCATGGGTGCGGATAAAGCGATTCTTCGGGCACTCGCCATAGCAGGCAAACTGGTAGTCACACTGCTGACACTGACGGGTCAAGGTACGTGACTTGGCAAAACCGAATGCTTGCTGAGCCGGTGAATAGGCCAGTTCGTTCAGCGGCTGATGGTGGATATTGCCGATCTGGTACTTGGGATAGACATAGTGGTCACAGGCGAACACATCGCCGTTAGGCTCCATCGCCAGCCCCTTGCCGCAGATCTCCCCCAGGGTGCAGAGCGGGTTCTTGCGTCCCATCCAGGTCTCGACACTGGCTTCGAAATACTGCACAAACACCCGGCCCAGATCCCGCTCTGCCCACTCGTTGAAAATGGTGATGAGAAAATCCCCCCACCCTTCGGCAGAGACACACCAGGGTTCGACCACCGAGTTTTTGTGCCAGGGGTTGAGGCGCTTGTCCCCCTGCTTGAGTTGCTCCTGCGGCTGCCAGGTCTGGGGCGCCGTGGTGCGAAAACTCTTTTGTTCGACAATGGGGATGAACTGCATCTGGGGCGACTTCACCTCGTCACGCAGGAAGCGATAGACCTCCAGCGCATTCTTGCTGGTGAGGTTGTTGACGCAGGTCAGAGTGGCAAACTTCACCTTGTATTTGTGCAGCAGCGCCACCGCCGCCATCACCTGGCGGAAGGTACCACGCCCGGCACGGTTGACCCGGTAAGTGTTGTGCAGCAGCTCGGGCCCATCGATGCTCAGACCGATGAGGAAGTTGTTGGCTGCTAGAAATTCACACCACTCGTCATTGAGCAAAATGCCATTGGTCTGCAGATCGTTGGCAATCACCACCCCTTGCGGCTGATATTTGCGCTGCAGTTCGACCACCTTGCGAAAATAGTCGAGCCCGAGCAGGGTTGGCTCGCCACCCTGCCAGGAGAAGATGATCTCGGGGGTATTCTGCCCCTCGATATATTGGCGGATATAGGTTTCAAGGGTCTGCTCATCCATCTCGGGGGAGCAGCCCTTTTTGTACTCCAGCAGCTCTTGCTTGCTGAGGTAGTAACAGTAGGTGCAGTCGATGTTACACACGGCCCCGATCGGTTTAGCCATCACATGCATCCGCTTGGATGCCTTGCCGTTGAACTGTGGACCCGGAGTAATCACCATAAACGCACCGCCTGAAAAATTGCTGTTTTGAGGGGTGCAGTATAAAGAGTCATGCTGTCACGCGCTGGTTATACCCCTTATAACCAGCAGATATGCATCCGCGGGTTGCACCGGTATGACTGCCCTCCTCCCGGCTAATAGGGGCAACAGCAAACCAGCGCCCCAACGTTTAAACATTCAACCTGCTCGTAGCACTCCACTGGCCAAAATAGCTTGGGCTCCGGCGAGGTCAGCAAGGCACTCAGCAAGGCACTATGTCGCTTAAAACCGGTTATCGACGGCCATTCTGTGCAGGGGGGATGGTAATCACGTAGAATGCCCGCGATTTGTGTGACGCGAGCCGAGGAAAACGTGAGTCAAACAACCTTACAGCATGCCCGATTGGACTGGAGCGACACAGGTACGCCTATCTCCAGCGAGTTCGGGGATGTCTACTTTGCCGATAACCACGGTCTCAGTGAGACCCGCTACGTTTTTTTATTGCAAAACCAGCTACCAGAGCGATTTTCACAGCACGATCGCGACTGTTTCGTCATCGGCGAAACCGGCTTTGGCACCGGTCTCAATTTTCTGGCGACCATGGAAACCTTTCTGGCCCATGCCCCCGATACAGGCCCCGGCGCTCGCCTGCACTTCATCAGTTTTGAAAAATACCCTCTTGCAACCGAGGACCTGCGCAAGGCTCATGGTGCCTGGCCAGAACTCGCCGCCTTGAGTCAGCAGCTGATTGCCCAGTGGCCGATCGCTACCTCTGGCTGCCATCGTCTGCACTTTGCCCATGGCAGGGTACGGCTCGATTTGTGGCTGGGAGATATCGAAGAGATGCTGCCGCGAGTGCCTCATGGGCCGCAAGGGCTGGTCGATGCCTGGTATCTGGATGGCTTTACCCCTGCCAGAAATCCCGAGATGTGGACCCAGACACTCTTTCAGGGCCTTGCACGCCTTGCTCGTCCCCACGCCACGCTAACCACATTTACCTGCGCTGGCTTTGTACGCCGTGGCCTGATTGACGCAGGTTTTGCCACGAAAAAAATCAAGGGGTTCGGCAGCAAGTGGTCCATGCTGGCAGGCCAGCGCGCAGACAAGCTCCCGCAGCAGAGCATTACCCCCTGCTATGACCGTCCTGCCGGGCGGGAGGGCGAGGTAGTGATCATCGGCGGGGGTGTCGCCTCGGCCATGACTGCCCTGTCGCTGGTGGAGCGGGGCCGCAAGGTGACCCTGTTGTGCGCAGATGGCGAACTGGCCACCGGCGCCTCCGGCAACCGCCAGGGCGCGCTCTACCCGCTGCTCAATGGTGAGCACGATGCGCTGTCGCGTTTCTATTCGCTGGCCTTTGGCTACGCTCGCCAACGGCTGCTGGCGCTGGCCGAGCGCCATCCCATTGCTTTTGCATTGTGCGGTGTGGTGCAACTGGGCTATGACGACAAATCCCGCGCCAAGCTGACCAAGATGAGTCAGGGCCCCTTCCCCCCTGCGCTGATGCAGCCACTGACCGCCACTGAGACCGAGACGGTCGCTGGCCTGCCCAGTGGCCATGAAGGGGTCAGCTACCCGCAGGGAGGCTGGCTCTGTCCGGCCGATCTCACCCGCGCCGCCATCGAGGAGGCGCAAGCCAGCGGCCTGCTGCAGGTTGAATACAATACCCGGGTGAGCGCCATTACCGAGCAGGCGGATGGCTGGCAAATAGAAAGCAAGGATGGCCGCCACTGGCAGAGCCCCAATCTGGTGGTCGCCGCCGGTCACCAGTTGCCCGCACTGCTCCCCTTTGCCGAGCTGCCGCTCTATCCGGTACGGGGTCAGGTGAGCCATGTGCCGACCTCGGCCAGCTTGCGCCAACTCAAGACAGTGCTCTGCTACGATGGCTACCTCACGCCGATGCACAACAAGCAGCACTGTATCGGTGCCAGTTATGGCCGCAACCAGAGCAGCCTTGAGTTTCGCGCCGACGAACAAATTCAGAATCAGGCGCGACTGCAAGCCTGCCTGCCTGATCAGCAGTGGCCCGCCGAGGTGGATGTGAGTGGCAACGAGGCGCGCGTAGGGGTGCGCTGCGCCAGTCGGGATCACCTGCCGGTAGTGGGCCCAGTGGCCAGATTGCAAGGCCTGGCGGATCACTATGCGCAGCTGCAGCAGGATCAGCACAATGCCCAACCGCTGCCCCTTCACCCCGGCCTCTATGTGCTGGGGGCGCTCGGCTCACGGGGTCTCTGCTCGGCCCCACTCTGTGGCGAGCTGCTCGCCAGCGAGATCTGCGGCGATCCCCTGCCGCTGGCTGCCGATCTGCTGGAGGCACTCCACCCAGCCCGTTACTGGGTGCGCAAGCTGCTCAAGGGTAAAGCCTTGGTCTAAACCGGACTCCGCAAGCAGTAACAAGGCCGCCCGATGGCCTGATGCCAAATCAGTCAAGGCGCCATTTATCGCGCCTTATGATCTGTAAAATCCGAAACCTGTTGATTGGTTTCGGATTTTTTATCTCTATCGAACAGGATCCCGGCTGACTTCACACCACTCATGCTACCGGCTTGAGTCATGCGCCGAGCTCATTATCGGCCTGCTTCGCGCGAAGGAAGCGACCTTATCCCCGCTGCGTGAAGCCAGGGCCACAGCAGCACAGTGCAAAAACCAATAAAAAAATGCCAGTCAGGCTTAACTGACTGGCATTAGCCATCATGGCTTCCGTTTTTATCCCTTATCCATCAACCGCTCAGCCCGCCCTGGCGGCACTCATCCTGGCTTTGACCATGCCAAACACCATAGGCAACAGCGAGATAGCGATAATGCCGAAGATCAGCAGGGTAAAGTTGTGACGCACCACTGGCAGGTTACCGAAGAAGTGGCCCGCGTAGACAAACGACAACACCCACAGCAGACCGCCGACCAGATTGAACGTCAGGAAACGCTGATAGGTCATGGCCCCCATCCCCGCCACGAACGGTGCAAAGGTACGCACTATGGGCAGAAAACGGGTGATGATGATGGTCTTGCCGCCATGCTTGGCATAGAAGGCGTGAGTCTTGTCCAGATAGTCGCGACGGAAGATTTTTGAATCAGGGTTGCGAAACAGCTGCTCACCGAAGAAGTGGCCGATGGTGTAGTTGACCACGTTGCCCAGCACGGCAGCCACGATCAGCACGCCCGCCAAGGTATGCACATCAAGCACACTGCCCACGGTCAGCGCTCCGGCAGCAAACAGCAGAGAATCACCGGGCAAAAATGGCGTCACCACCAGCCCGGTCTCACAGAAGATGATCAGAAACAGGATGGCGTAAACCCACACGCCATAGTTCTCGAACAGTTCTCTCAAATGCACGTCAACGTGCAGAATAAAATCGATAGCAAACAGGATTAGATCCATTTTTCCATACTCATAAAGTGAACGGCGTGGAGTCTACGCCAATGCAATCCGGGTCACAATCACCTGTTTGCGGGCTTTTTAATCAACGAGCAGGCAGACTCAATAAATGCCTTGCATCACCAGGTCATTCACCCTGCTGCAACCCCTTTCTGACCTGTTCTGGCAGACAACGCTCCCAGCCCCACAGCAACACCAACAATAAGGTCATGTCATCAAGCCAGCCCAGCAGGGGCACCACATCGGGGATCAGATCCACCGGACTGATGCCATAAAGCAGGATAAGGATGACCAGCCCTTTGGCCCACCAGGGGGTGGCCGGATGACGAAAGCCCCGATAGAGACGGCGCAGGCGTTGCCAGACCAGCCAGCGTTTCGCACTCATGATGCGATCAACTCGCCACGCAACCGCTGGATCTGATCCCGCAGCGCGGCGGCCTGTTCGAACTCCAGATCCCGTGCATGCTGGAACATCTGCTCCTCCATCCGCTTGATCTCTTTGGCAATCTCGCTGACCGAACGGGCATGGTACTCCCCTTGTGGTTCAGCTGCCTTACGAGCGCCGCGACCCGCTTTGCCGGCAGTGCGGCTGCTCCCGATGTCCATCACATCCCCCACCGACTTGTTGAGCCCTTTAGGGGTGATGCCGTGCTTGAGGTTATGTTCATGCTGCACGGCGCGGCGGCGATCAGTCTCCTCGATGGCAACCCGCATCGAGTTGGTGATGGTATCCCCATAGAGAATGACCCGACCGTTGAGGTTGCGCGCCGCCCGGCCTATGGTCTGGATCAGCGAGCGAGTAGAGCGCAGGAAGCCCTCTTTATCCGCATCCAGAATCGCTACCAGCGACACCTCCGGCATGTCGAGACCTTCCCGCAGCAGGTTGATCCCCACCAGCACATCGAACTTGCCAAGGCGCAGATCGCGGATGATCTCCACCCGCTCCACCGTATCGATATCCGAGTGAAGGTAACGCACCCGGACATCATGTTCTGCCAGATATTCGGTCAAATCCTCCGCCATCCGCTTGGTCAGGGTGGTCACCAGCACCCGCTCAGTCACGGCCACCCGCTTGCGGATCTCGGAGAGCAGATCGTCCACCTGGGTGGTCACCGGCCGCACCTCGATTTCGGGATCGAGCAGGCCGGTGGGGCGCACTACCTGCTGCACCAGATCGCCGCCAGATTTCTCCAGCTCGTAAGGGCCCGGGGTGGCTGAGACAAACACCGTCTGCGGCATCAGCGCTTCAAACTCGTCAAACTTGAGGGGGCGGTTGTCCAGCGCCGAGGGAAGCCGGAAGCCGTACTCCACCAGGGTCTCCTTGCGGGATCTGTCTCCTTTGAACATGGCGCCGATCTGCGGCACAGTGACGTGGGATTCGTCGATGATCAGCAGGCCATCTCCCGGCAGGTAGTCAAACAGGGTGGGGGGCGGCTCCCCCGGCGCACGACCGGAGAGATAGCGACTGTAGTTCTCGATGCCGGAGCAGTAACCCAGCTCCTGCATCATCTCCATGTCGAACTGGGTACGCTGGCTGATCCGCTGCTCCTCTACCAGCTTGTTCAGTGAAAACAGCTGCTCACGCCGCCCTCGCAACTCCTCCTTGATATGCTCGATGGCACCGAGAATGGTTTCGCGCGGGGTCGCATAGTGGGTCTTGGGATAGATGGTGTAACGCACCACCGTCTGCTCGATGGCACCGGTTAGTGGATCAAACTGGGAGAGCCGCTCTATCTCCTCGTCAAACAGCTCCACCCGCAAGGCCAATTTGTCTGATTCGGCGGGATAGATGTCGATCACCTCCCCGCGCACCCGGAAGGTACCGCGCTGAAAGGCCATATCATTACGGGTGTATTGCAGCTCGGCGAGACGACGCAGGATATCCCGCTGATTGATCACATCACCGACTTTCAGATGCAACATCATGCTGAGGTAGGCTTGAGGATCCCCCAAACCATAAATGGCAGAGACCGAGGCGACGATGATCACGTCGCGCCGCTCCAGCAGCGCCTTGGTGGCCGACAACCGCATCTGTTCGATGTGATCGTTGATCGAGGCATCCTTTTCTATAAAGGTGTCGGTGGTTGGCACATAGGCTTCAGGCTGGTAGTAGTCGTAGTAGGAGACGAAATACTCCACCGCATTGTCGGGGAAGAACTCCTTCATCTCGCCATAAAGCTGGGCTGCCAGGGTTTTGTTGGGGGCCATGATCATGGTGGGGCGATTCAGGGTGGCAATCACGTTGGCGATAGTGAACGTCTTGCCAGAGCCCGTCACCCCGAGCAGGGTCTGCTGGGCAAGGCCGGACTCGATGCCATCGAGCAGCTGGCTGATTGCCGCTGGCTGATCGCCGGCAGGTTGAAACTGGCTGACTAGTTTGAACAATTTGCTCATGAACACTCCCGACACAAAACCGCAGAAGCGCAGTGTAACCGAGGGATTGGCACCGGTACACTGGCGCGCTTCTCCTGCAGAGAATGGCTTGACCCCCTCAGACTGCTTCTGTATAGTGCTCCTCCTTGCCTGATGTTCCCCCGTAGTTCAGTCGGTAGAACGGCGGACTGTTAATCCGTATGTCACTGGTTCAAGTCCAGTCGGGGGAGCCAATTCCTCACCATCTCGGTGCAAGTTATCCACTTTAGTAGCCTCTCCTTCCGATTTTAATGCACAAGTCCCCTCTTGCTGCAGGCTTCCTCTTTTGTTACCCATCCATGCGCGACAGTGTTTTCTGCCGTCGCATCTAACTATATGATTTTTATACCAACTTTTTTAATGCGGTATTTTTTGAACAGTACTTGCATCCCAGTACTGGCGCGGCTTTCCGGTCAATGCGCAAGATTCATTAACAGGGTTATCCACAGATTCTGTGGGTAACTGCAGCAATCCCTGTCAGGACGCGGGATTGCCAGTAATCCCACCCTGCCGGGGTACTTTTCACCTATCAACCTGATTTTATGCTGTTTTGCCAACGCACTCATGGCCCTCTGCTACAGGGCTCTTTTGACCCTTTACTCCGATCTCTTTTCGCCAGACCTTGGTGCATCAACGATCGGGTAACAACGGCACCACTTTCGTCCATCACCAGCAGCCTGTGCCCCTGGTTGAATCTGCTGAGACAGAGTCGAGAGGTACGTTAGAGCAGCACAATCTAAAGTGGCCCCCCTCCCCCCGTGATGATCGCGGGTCATCAGCAGATTTCACTAATTGACAGCCCGACTCTCAGCAATAAACACTAACTTTCAACCATCCGCTTTACTGTCAAACTTCTTGCCGGTGAAATAGTGTCTGATAACTCCCGATTAATCGGTGGCTTGCGCTTCTTTATTGACGATAGTTCCGGCACAATATCGACCCCACTTTTCTCTCGGTTTTCCCGGGCATGACCATAGATTTCGTGACACTGCTACATCAAAGTGACTCCCTGCTGCTGTTCGTGGTATTGGCCTTTGGCCTGCTGCTTGGCAAAGTACGGCTTGGCAACTTCCAGATTGGTAACACCATTGGCGTGCTGTTTACGGCCTTGCTGTTTGGCCAGATGGGCTTCGAGTTTACCGCCACCACCGAAAACGTCGGTTTTATGCTGTTTATCTTCTGCGTGGGGATAGAGGCTGGACCGCATTTTTTCAGTGTTTTCCTGCGCGATGGCATCCACTACATCACCCTGACCCTGGTGATCTTGCTGACCGCCCTGCTACTGACGGTGGGGCTGGCCAAGTTCTTCAACCTGGGGCCGGGTATGGCAGCGGGGATCCTGGCGGGTTCCCTCACCTCCACCCCGGCGCTGGTGGGTGCCCAGGATGCGCTGCGCAGCGGCCTGCTCAATCTGCCCCATCAGACTGATATGCAGGCAGTACTCGATAATATGGGTATCGGTTATGCACTGACCTATCTGGTGGGACTGGTGGGCTTGATGCTGGTGGTGCGCTACCTGCCCTCTCTGGCACGGCTTGATCTCAATACCGAAGCCCAGAAAATTGCCCGTGAGCGAGGGCTCTCTGATAGTGACAACCGCAAGACCTATCTGCCTATCATCCGCGCCTATCGGGTAGGTCCCGAGCTGGCAGCCTGGATCGGTGGCCGAACCTTGCGCGAAACCAGCATCTACCCGCACACCGGCTGCTATGTCGAACGGATCCGCCGTAACGGCATTCTGGCCAGTCCCGATGGGGATGCAGTTATTCAGGAAGGGGACGAGATTGCACTGGTGGGGTATCCCGAAAGCCACGAGAAGCTGGACGTCAACTACCGCAACGGTAAAGAGGTGTTTGATCGCAATCTGCTTGACCTGCAGATCGTCACCGAAGAGATCGTGGTAAAGAACGACTCTGTGGTGGGCCGTCATCTGGTGGAGCTCAACCTCACCGAGAAAGGGTGCTTCCTCAACCGGGTGGTGCGCTCCCAGATCGAGATGCCGTTCGATCGCAACATCATGCTGCAAAAAGGCGACGTGTTGCAGATCAGCGGCGAGAAACAGCGGGTCAAACTGCTGGCCAACAAGATCGGCTTTATCAGCATCCACAGCCAAACCACCGATCTGGTGGCCTTCACCACTTTCTTTGTGCTGGGCCTGCTGATCGGCTCCGTCTCACTGGTGTTTGGCCAGCTTGAGTTTGGGCTGGGTAACGCCGTCGGCTTGCTGTTGGCGGGGATCCTGATGGGCTATCTGCGTGCCAACCACCCGACGGTCGGCTATGTGCCGCCAGGCGCGCTGCGCTTGGCCAAGGATCTCGGTCTTGCGGTGTTTATGGTGAGTACCGGCCTCAAAGCCGGTGGCGGCATCCTGGATCACCTCAGTGAGGTAGGTATGGTGGTGCTGTTCTCTGGCATGCTGGTGACCACCTTGCCGGTACTGGTTGGCTACCTGTTTGGAGTCTGGGTATTGAAGATGAACCCGGCTCTGCTGCTCGGGGCCATTACCGGCGCCCGTACCTGTGCCCCGGCGATGGATGTGGTCAATGAGGCGGCCAACAGCTCTATTCCAGCCCTTGGCTACGCGGGCACCTATGCGGTGGCCAACGTGATGCTGACCCTGGCAGGCTCCTTTATCATCGGTTTTTGGTTCTAGCCAGCCGTCATCTGATCATCCATATGCAAAAAGGGGAGCCAGGCTCCCCTTTTTGCTAATTCCCTAAATTGATACTGCTTGAATGGAACCCATTAAGGCTCGGTGATCTGAACAGCACCATCCCCTTCAAGTCTGCATCAGGGGCACGTCGCTTCACCCCATCACCAGCAAGCCTCAATACCACAGATTGCTGATTAACTGTGGCTCTCTCACTTTCTAACTACTTGTAAGCCCGCCCTTCCAGATAGTGTTTGCGGCACAGCGACACATAGCGATCGTTGCCGCCAATCTCCACCTGTTCACCATCACGCATCACCTGACCCGCTTCGCTCACCCGCGAGTTCATGTGGGCCTTGTTGCCGCACCAGCAGATGCTTTTCAACTCTTCGAACTTGTCGGCCAGACAGAGCAGATGGTAGGAGCCCGGGAACAGCTCGCCCCGAAAATCGGTCTTGAGGCCATAGGCCATCACCGGAATATCCTGCTCATCGACGATGCGCGCCAGCTGGTAAACCTGCTCACGGGTCAGGAACTGGGCCTCATCGACGATAAAGACATCGATGGCTTTCTCTGCATGACGCACCTTCACCATTTCAAACAGATCGCAGCTATCGCTAAATACATCCACTTTCAGCTCAAGACCAACCCGGGCACTGATCACCCCGACGCCAAAACGGTCATCAATGGCCGGTGTCATCGCCAGCGGGTGCATGCCCCGCTCCAGATAGTTGAAGTGCGCCTGAATAAGCTGGGTGGATTTGCCTGAATTCATGGTGGCAAATTTGTAGTGCAGTGAAGCCATGATACTGTTCCGAAACTGAATTTATGGGGCGCATGCTAACCAAAGCCCCTGACAAAACCAAGGGGCCCGTAGGCCCCTGCGCGTAAAGTGTATTTTATGTGCGTTATGCAGTTGCCAGGACGGCATGGGTTTTCGCTTTCCGCAGATGATAAGTGGTAAACACCACAAACCAAAGTGCGCTCACGCTAAAACCGGCCAGCACCGAGTGCATCATGCCCATGGCCAGATAACCGATGGCAGCACCGAACGCAATGGCCAGCGCATAAGGCAACTGGGTCATCACGTGATCGATATGATGGCAACCGGCACCGGTGGCCGACAGGATACTGGTGCTGGAGATGGGCGAGCTGTGATCCCCGAACACTGAGCCCGCCAATACAGCGGCCAGCATCGGCAGCATCAGGCTGATGTCACTGGCGGCAGCCATGTCACCGGCCAGCGGCAACATGATGCCAAAGGTGCCCCAGCTGGTACCGGTGGCAAACGCCATAGCACAAGAGAGGACAAAGACCACCGCGGGCAGCACTTCGACCGGCAGATTACCATTGGCGAGCGAAGCCAGGTATTTGCCGGTCTCCACATCACGCACCACGGCACCGATGGTCCAGGCGAACAGCAAGATATTGATCGCCGGCAGCATGGCCATGACCCCTTGCGGCGCAGCCTTCATCCAGTTCTTGGCACCCAGCTTGAGACGCATCGCCAAACCGATGGAGACCACCAGACTGCACAGCGCGCCATACACCAGCGAAGAGCCGACGTTGGTGTTTTCGAACGAGCCAAGCACGCTGAACGGCAGCCCCTTCTCGCTCAATACAGCAGCACCGGAGTCAATCATGAAGTAGACGGTCGCCAAGGTCAGGGTCAAGATCGGCAACACCATGTCAATCATGCCGCCATTGCTCTCTTCCGGGCTCTCCATGTCCAGACCGATGGGGCGCCCCTTGGACTCATCCCACAGCTTGCCTTCCAGTGCCCAGGCTTCGTGCTGACGCATCGGGCCGATATCAAGCTGAAACGCGATCACCACCAACACCATGATCAGGGTGAAGACGGCGTAAAGGTTCATCGGGATCATCTCGACAAACGCCGCGATGGGGCTCTGATCCGTCAGGCCATGCGCCGCCAGGATGCCGCCAACCAGGGCGATGATATAAGCACCCCAGGAGGAGATGGGCATCAACACACAGACAGGCGCGGCGGTCGAATCCAGCAGATAGGCCAGCTTGGCACGGGAGATCTGGAAGCGGTCAGTCACCGGACGGCAGATGGCCCCCACCGACAGACTGTGGAAGAAGTCGTCGATAAAGAAGGCAAACACCATCATGCCGGTGAGCGCTTTGGCCCCCTTGCGGGTCTTGGCACGGCGCTCGGCCCACTCGGCAAAAGCACGGGTGGCACCCGACACGCTCATCAAACTGATGAGCCCGCCCAGCAGCAGCATGAACAGAAGCATGTTGACGTTGTCACGATTGAGCGCACCGTCGACCCAGAAGATCTTGAGCACGGTATTCAACATGTAATGCAGGGAGTCGAGAGGGGAAAACTGATTGAGCAGCAGGCTGCCGGTCACGATACCGACGCCAAGGGACAGCAATACACGGCGGGTGGTGATCGCCAGGGCGACAGCTAACAAAGGGGGAAGAACTGACCAACCGGAGTCGGCAAAATGACTAATGTCCATGATCTCTTTGCACCTAAAAAGACAGGTGGAGATCTACCGAGAGGATCTAAAGAAACAAAACCTATGGGGAGGTTATACTCCTCAGCCCCTTCAGGTAGCGCTCCATAGTGGATGACTATGGCAGTCCTGCATCTGTTAGGTGCAGAACCAGCAGCCCGGTATGATGGCCTGGCCACTTCGGCGCTGACTCCTTTCCTTGTGCATCCCAGGCATCACCCTCCGCACAAATACTCATAGGCAGCGCGCCTCTACTTAAAGGTATTCGCCGATCATTCTATCGACATGGCAGCTTATAGCAAGTTTTTTGATTAAATGTTCATGATAAAAACATCAACACAGGGAGATGGTAGTCAAATGATGCAACAATCCCAGTTTTGGCGCTATTTTCATCTATTATGGTTTCATAGGTATCCAAGCCTCATACATAAATTCCTGCGTATGGTATATCCACGGCAAGTGACTCCTCCTCGATATAATATTTTGCACTTCTTGACTTATTTAAATTGCCACGCAAGAATCAGGAGGATATCTATATTCCCCTCTGACTCGGCGTGGTAAATTGTATGAATGAATTTTTTAAGGTACTGCTTAATATCCGCAGTCTGCGTGCAACCTGCCGCGAACTTTCTCTGGAGCAACTGGAAGAAGGACTGGAAAAACTTTCTGCTATCGTCGCAGAACGTCAGCAGGATGAATCCGCTGGGCGTCAGGCACGCGAAGAGCATCAGCGTAAGATTAACGAATACAGCGAAATGCTGAAAGCGGCTGGTATTGATCCGGCAGAATTGGTTAACGTTGTCGCTACCGCTCCCGGCAAATCAGAGAAAGCCAAGCGCGCGCCACGTCCAGCCAAATATCGCTATCAGGATAATGGCGTAGAAAAAACCTGGACCGGCCAGGGTCGTATGCCTTCGGCAATTGCCAGCGCCGTGGCAGCAGGTAAATCACTGGAAGATTTTTCTATCTGACCCCACTTGCTTTGCCAATAAAAAACCTCGCCTTGGCGAGGTTTTTTATTGGCGATTAAACGTGAAATATCAGATAGCCGTTTGCTGGCGATCTGCGGCCTTGACCCACACGACTTCACGCTCCCCCGCCACACAGATGAGATAGCGGGCAACGGTAAAGAACCAGTCACTCATCCGGTTCAGATAGGGCAAGACCTCGGGATTGACGCACTCTGCATGACTCAATGTCAGCAGCAAGCGCTCGCAATGCCGTACCAGGGTACGCACCACATGAGCCTGCGCCGCCGCGCGGGAACCACCGGGCAATATAAATTGACGCAGCGGTGGCAATGGCTCGCTATAACGATCGATCTGCTGTTCAAGGCGAGTGGTCCAGGCGGCATTGACTTGCCAAATAGATGGATTCTGGGCAGCACTGGAGAATGCCAGCTCGCCCCCCAGATCAAACAACTCCTGTTGCAGCAACTGCAAGTCAGCCAATAAACCGGCCTCTTGCGACGGCACGTCACAAATCAGCAGGCCGATATGGGAGTTGAGTTCATCGATATAACCGTAGGTTTCGACCCGCAAATGGTCCTTGGCCAGCTGGATGCCATCGGCCAGCCGAGTCATGCCCTTGTCACCCTGCCTCGTATATATTCTCATACCGACATCCTGTTAATAATGGGAATAATCATGGACTCGAGTCCATTGAGTTTGATCTCGTAAGCCAACGCCAGGGTCTGGCCCAATTTACCCGCCGGAAAACCGCTGCGTGCCATCCACACCAGATAGGGCTCGGGAATATCGATGATACGCCGCCCCTGATATTTTCCGTAAGGCATCTTGTTGGTCAGGGTCAGTAGCACCTGTTCGTCGGATAGCCAATCCATATTAATCGATATCCAGATATTTATGAGTCTGGATTGAGAGTCGCCAATTACGGGCGATACAGGTTTCCATCGCCAATTGGGTGGCCCGTGGTTTCTGGCTAATCGGCTGCAAGGCAATCACCACATCCGGACGCAGGGCCGCGGTCGCCAGCAGCGCATCCAACTCTTCAATATGGTGCTCGGTTGCCACCGGATGCTTGATCTCGTTGGCCCGCTCCAGCGCCGAGACCAGCACAGGCAGTCCCCCTTTCATGCCAATCTTGGGAGAGACAGTGACCCAGGTCTGCTCATGGGTCTTGATCTCGCTAGTGCCACTGGTTTCAATCTGCACCTGATAACCCGCCGCCAACAGCGCTGACGAGAGGTCGTGCAGATCGTAGAGGCAGGGCTCGCCACCGGTGATCACCACATGGCGCGCCTGATAACCCAGATCGCTAAAGCTGGCTATGATCTGCACGGTGCTGAGTTTGCTCCAGCAATCGGATTCGTTGGAGCGATCCAGCACTGCCTCTTTACCCACTTCACGAGTCGGATCAACAACCCAGGTATGACGGGTATCGCACCAGGGGCAGCCCACCGGGCAACCCTGCAGGCGAACAAAGATGGCGGGCAGGCCGGTAAAGATGCCCTCCCCCTGGATGGTCTGGAAAATCTCGTTGATTGGGTAGTGCATCTCGATCACGGCTTGTTGCAAAAGTCGCGGATTATACCCCAAGCCACGGCAAGACGCAGGCTCACTCTGCGCTTTTCTCACCCAGCCCGGTTTTTTCAAACAGCCTGGTCATGATGCCCGCCTTGTCAGCCAGATAGTTGTTCAGACCGCGACTGCGCAGCTCGCAAGCCGGACAAGTGCCGCAACCGTCACCGGCAATGCCGTTGTAGCAGGTCAGGGTCTGTTGGCGCACCGTGTCGAGGTGACCATAGTGATCCGCCAGCGCCCAGGTCTCGGCCTTGTCGAGCCACATCAAGGGGGTTTCAAAACGGATGCCGCGACCCAGCCCCAGCGAGACCGCTTGGTTAAGGGCCTTGACGAACTCGTCACGGCAATCGGGATAGCCGGAGAAATCGGTCTCGCACACCCCGGTGATCACCGCTTCGGCGCCGACCTGATAGGCATAGATGGAGGCCAGGGTCAGGAACAGAATATTGCGACCCGGCACGAAGGTATTGGGCAGGCCATTATCCTGCAGCTCGCAGCTGACCGGAATGTCGTCACGGGTCAGGGCAGAGACCGCCAGCTCATTGAGCAGCGTCACATCCATCACCTTGTGGGCGGCGATCCCCAGCGCACTGCCCAGACGGCGCGCGGTGTCGATCTCTTCCCTATGACGCTGGCCATAGTCAAAGGTGATGGCGTGCACTTCGTCATACTGCGCCAATGCCTGCACCAGACAGGTGGTGCTGTCCTGACCGCCACTGAAAACCACGACTGCTTTTTTCATCTTGATAACTCCTTGAAATGTCACGAGCGGCGGCCTTCGGCAAAGTCCTGCCACTGGGTATTCAACCGGTTGAACAGGGTCAGCAAGGGCGCATAGCGCTCCGGCCTCCCCTCCCACCGGGACAAGAGGTGATAGCCCGCCTCTATGGTAGAGAGGGCATCGGGAAAGGGTTTCTTGCGAATGGCATATTGACCGGCAATGGCGCCAATGCCGATGCGGGGCAAGCGGGCCAGTGCCGGGTTGCTCTGCAACATGCGATAGGCTTTGCGCCAGGTGCCATCGAGCAAAATAAAGGCGACGGACGCCGCGTCGGAGGGTTCACTCTCCCGCTGTTGGCGAAGATCGGTCAGCGAAATGGCATCCTCATCCGGCCAGAGTAGATAGCAGCGACGGGAAGTGTCTGTGAGCAGTGCGTTGAGCCACTCATCGCGGGAAAAGTCCTCCCCCACATGGATCTCGCACTGCAGCAAAGAGGCCGCCAGCAGCGCCGCAGTGCCCTTGGGATGTGCCACCTCGTTGGGGTGCTGCAAGATGTAGAGGGGCGTGTGATTGTCAACCGCCACAATATAATCGCACAGGCAGGCTTTGAGGGCTCGGGTGCAACGTGTACAGTATCGACTGTTCTTGTCGTTGGGCTGTTTCATGTTGTCAGACAAATCTGGATTGCTCTGGGTTATCACGCTCTCTCTCACCAGCTTGCTACTCTTCTTTACCGTTCCCAATCTTCAGCTCTCCTTCGATCGGCCCTTGATCGCCGAAGGCGAAGGGTGGCGGATCATAACAGGCAATCTGGCCCATACCAATCTGTGGCACCTGCTGCTCAATCTGGGTGGCCTCGCCATCCTCTATAGCCTGTTTCGCGACTACCTGGGCCGGGCTCGCCTGCCGCTGCTGATGTTGCTGCTCTGGCTGGCAGTGGGCTTGGGGATCTGGTGGTGGTGCCCGCAGACCCAGTGGTACATGGGGCTATCCGGCTCGCTGCATGGCTTGTTTGTCTGGGGGGCGATGCAGGATATCCGCCACGGACGCCGTACGTCGGGCTGGCTGCTGCTAGCGGGGATGGGGCTCAAGCTGGTGATGGACTTCTACAACGCAGGAGATAGCCCGATCGCCACCCTGATCAATGCAAGGGTACACATCGGATCTCATCTTATCGGGGCAGGTGCAGGCCTGTTGCTTGGCCTGCACCGTGTATCACTGAGTGAGCCTGTTACGCACCAGCCAGCTCGGCATTGATACTGGCCAGCATGGCGGCCGGATCGGTAGCCTGAGTAATGGGGCGACCGATAACCAGATAATCGGCACCCGCTTCGACCGCCGCTTTGGGTGTCATCACCCGGCGCTGATCACCCGCAGCCGAACCGGTCGGGCGAATGCCCGGGGTTACCAGCTTGAAATCTGCGCCCAGCAAGGCTTTCAGCTCATGGGCCTCGTTGGCAGAGCAGACCACCCCATCCAGACCGGATGCTTTGGTCAAGGTAGCCAGCCGGATCACCTGCTCGGCCGGGCTCACATCCAGACCAAGGGGGATCATGTCGGACTGCTCCATGCTGGTCAGCACGGTTACACCGATAAGCAGGGGCGCCTTGTCGCCATAAGGCAGCAGCGCCTCTTTGGCGGCACGCATCATCCGCTCACCACCACTGGCATGCACGTTGACCATCCAGACACCAAGCTCGGCACTGGCTGCCACGGCTTTGGCAACGGTATTGGGAATATCGTGAAACTTCAGATCCAGAAAGACATCGAATCCCTTGGCCACCAGCTGACGTACGAACTGTGGGCCAAACAGGGTAAACATCTCCTTGCCTACCTTGAGACGGCACTGGGCCGGAGAGATACGTTCAACGAACGCTAAGGCATCTGCCTCGTGCTGATAATCCAGCGCTACCAGTACTTTGGGATCTTGCATCTCACATCCTATTGCTTGTTATTCACCGTCCAGACCACGGATCGGCTTGATGGAACCCCACTGACGACAAGACGGGCACTGCCAGAACAGCGAGTGAGTGGCAAAGCCGCACTGCCGACACTTGTGGGTTGACTTGATTTTGATCTGCGCGCCAACCAGCTGTTGCAGCAGTTCGAGACTCTCCTTGGCAGGCCCCTCCTCCGCACTGGCCAGCTGAAAACCCACCAACTGGTAAAAACCTTTCATCGAGGGATGACGACGCAGTTGACGCAGCACCAGTGAACGGGCCTGGCTCAGGCCATCACGCTCTTCAACCAGCTTGGCAAGGGCGAGGGTCACGCTGACACCGGCGTGATCTTCCACCGCCTTTTCAAGCAGCGGGATCAAGGCTGGCGTGCGGCCCAGTTGCTGATAGCATTCCAGTAGCTTGGGCATCGCCTCGGATGCAAAATCGATATCCTGCTCAAACACCCGCAGTAATTGTTTACCTGCCTGCTCATACTCCCCCTGGGCCATGGCGTGGTCAGCCAAGCGCAAACTGGCGCGGGCACAGGCGGGGTTGATGCTGAGCGCTCGATTCAACCTGGCCAGCCCCTCGCCAGTATTGCCCTCACGCAAGGCAATCTCGGCCTGTTCGCAATAGAAGTGGGAGATGGGGGCTGCGAGTTTCTTGCCCTGGAATTTTTGCAGCCGGACTGCAGTATCAATAGCCTTGTCCCAATCCCGCAACTGCTGATGGATGATCAGTAGCTGCGCCAGCGCCGTCTCTTCGAAATCGCTGTCATCACACAGTTCGTTCCAGAGCGCTTCTGCCCTGTCCAGCAAACCTGCTGCCAGAAAATCGCGGGCAAGCTCCTGCAGGGCAAGCTGACGCTGTTCACGGGTCAGTTGGCGGGTCACCAGGTTCTGGTGGATCTTGATGGCGCGATCGACCTCCCCCCGCTGGCGAAACAGATTGCCAAGAGAGAGGTGGGTTTCGATGGTTTCACTGTCCACCTCAAGCAACTGGATAAAGAGATCCACCGCCTTGTCGGATTCATCGGACAGCAAATAGTTGAGGCCCGCCACATACTGGCGGGAAAACTCGTTACTCTGTTTCTGGGTGTCCTGGCGAACACTCCTGCGGCCCATGTACCAGCCATAGCCGGCAGCAATGGGTAATAGCAGGAAAAGCAGTTCAAGCATGGAGGAACATTATTCCTTACCCGGTAAACGGGCCAGCTCCAACTCGCGGGATTGACGACGCATGGTGCGGTTGAGGGTGCGGTTTTGCATCTTCAGGCGCAGGAACAGCAGGCCAAATACCAGCCAGCCCAGCAAAAAACCGCCAGCGAAAAAGAAGCCCAACAACATGGCAAGTGAGAACTCACCCTGAGCGATCAGGTAATTGAACTGAACCAGCTGGCCATTTTGTGAACCCAGTGCCAGCGTCAGAATGAATGCCAGCACCAACGGAATGAGTGCCAAGATACGCTTCATAAGAGCTCCCTGTCAGTATCTAATGAGAGGCTGATTATCCTTAAAATCGCAGGCAGACTCTAGCGTGAATGGGAAAAGAGTTTCAGAAACAAGACGATTGGCACAGGAATCCATGCCAAAAACAAAAAAGGCATACCTCAGGTATGCCCATTTCTACATTATTCGATGATGTTGACGCGCTCGCGCAACTCTTTACCAGGCTTGAAGTGCGGAACATATTTCCCGGTCAGTTCAACCTTGTCCCCAGTCTTGGGGTTACGTCCCACTCGGGGCGCACGATAATGCAGTGAAAAACTGCCAAATCCACGGATTTCAATCCGGTCGCCGTTTTGCAAGGTCGACGCCATCTGTTCAAGGATTTCCTTGATGGCGGCTTCGACATCCTTGGCCGGCATATGCATGCGGCTGGATGCCAGTTGTTCGATGAGATCTGATTTGGTCATAACGTTAAATCTCCTTCCCCGATCACATGCAATATTCATTTATGCCAAGATAAAAAAGGGCGGCGCAATGCCGCCCTTTTTATGCATCAAGGATTACTCACCCTTGGCGGCTTTGAATGCTTCCATCATAGCATTGCTGAACACAACTTCTTCTTGTTGGTTCAGGCTATCGATAGCAACACGCTCATCAGCCTCGTCCTTAGCACGGACAGACAGGCTTACAGTGCGGTTCTTACGATCAACACCCATGAAACGAGCTTCAACTTCGTCACCAACAGACAACACCAGAGTGGCGTCTTCTACACGGTCACGAGCAGCGTCGGAGGCACGCAGGTAGCCTTCTACGCCGTCAGCCAGTTCGATAACGGCACCTTTGGCATCAACCTCGGTAACCTTACCCTTCACGATAGCACCTTTCTTGTTATCAGCCAGGTACTTGTTGAATGGGTCTTCTTCGATCTGCTTGACACCCAGGGAGATGCGCTCACGCTCCGGATCCACTTGCAGAACAACGGCTTCGATCTCGTCGCCTTTCTTGAATTCACGCACGGCTTCTTCGCCCTGGTTGTTCCAGGAGATGTCAGACAGGTGAACCAGGCCGTCGATGCCGCCATCCAGACCGATGAAGATACCGAAGTCAGTGATGGACTTGATCTTGCCAGAAACACGGTCGCCTTTAGCGTGAGTTTCGGCAAACAGCTGCCATGGGTTAGATTTGCACTGCTTCAGACCCAGGGAGATACGACGACGCTCTTCGTCGATGTCCAGAACCATCACGTCAACCACGTCGCCAACGTTAACAACTTTGGACGGGTGGATGTTCTTGTTGGTCCAATCCATCTCGGATACGTGTACCAGGCCTTCAACGCCTTCTTCGATTTCAACGAAGCAGCCGTAGTCGGTCAGGTTGGTCACGCGGCCAGACAGACGAGTGGTCTCCGGGTAACGCTTGGCGATAGCAACCCAGGGATCTTCGCCCAGCTGCTTCAGACCCAGGGATACACGGGTACGCTCGCGGTCAAACTTCAGAACCTTGACAGCAATCTCGTCGCCAACGTTGACGATTTCGGAAGGATGCTTAACGCGCTTCCACGCCATGTCAGTGATGTGCAGCAGGCCGTCAACACCGCCCAGATCTACGAATGCACCGTAGTCGGTCAGGTTCTTAACGATACCCTTAACTTCTTGACCTTCTTGCAGGTTAGCCAGCAGGCTTTCGCGCTCGGAGGTGTTCTCGGTCTCGATCACAGCACGACGGGAAACAACAACGTTGTTGCGCTTCTGGTCCAGCTTGATGACTTTGAACTCGAGTTCTTTGTTTTCCAGGTGAGCGGTGTCACGGATCGGACGCACGTCAACCAGAGAACCCGGCAGGAAGGCACGGATGCCATTCAGTTCAACGGTGAAACCACCCTTGACCTTGCCGTTGATGATACCGATAACGGTAGCTTGCTCTTCGTAAGCCTTCTCAAGCTGCAGCCAGGCTTCGTGGCGCTTGGCTTTTTCACGGGACAGCTTGGTTTCGCCGAAACCATCTTCGATAGAGTCCAGAGCTACGTCAACAGTGTCACCCACGCTGATTTCCAGCTCGCCCAGGGCGTTCTTGAATTCTTCAGCCGGGATGGCAGACTCGGATTTCAGACCGGCGTCAACCAGTACAAAACCATTTTCGATAGCAACGACAGTACCCTTGACGATGGAACCTTGACGGGTTTCAACGGAGTTCAGGGACTCTTCAAAGAGTTGAGCAAAAGATTCGATCATTGTTTATGTCACAAATGAAACATCCACTTGCAATCCGGCACAAGCGGGGCTGTTTTAAATAATCTGCGCCATCCATGGTGCAGACGACCGGATGTCAGCTTGCGCTGGCATCACCAAGTTGTTGCTCTGCATAGGCAAGTACTGTTGCCAGCACTTCCTCTATGCTCATGGCGGTAGAATCCACCACCAGAGCATCTTCTGCCGCTTTAAGGGGCGCTACGGCGCGATTTCTATCGCGGTCGTCACGTTCCCGAATCTCGGTTAAAAGACGCTCAAAGTTAACATCAAAGCCCTTATCTTGCAACTGCTTATAGCGGCGCTGGGCCCGTTCTTCAGCGCTGGCATCGAGGAAAATCTTCACTTCAGCTTCTGGAAAAACCACGGTGCCCATGTCTCGACCGTCGGCAATCAGACCCGGAGCTTGACGAAATGCCCGTTGACGACGTAGTAACGCTTCACGCACCCGGGGGAAAGCAGCGATTTTACTGGCGGCATTACCCACCTCTTCGGTACGAATGGTGCGTGACACATCCTCCCCTTCCAGGATCACCTTCACGGCATCGCCTTCCACCTGAAATTGGACATCCAGATTGGCGGCCAGCGGCACCAGGGAGGCTTCACTATCCAACGCCACGTCGTGATGCAGAGCGGCCAGGGATAACACCCGATAGATGGCGCCGGAATCCAGCAAGTGCCAACCCAGCTTTTCAGCAAGCAGCTGACACAAGGTGCCTTTACCTGCACCACTCGGGCCATCAATTGTCATTACGGGGGCCATCTGAGGCATAATTTCTCTCCTGCACTGTGTTGCTCCCATCCCGGAGGGGTGGGTTAATGGGCGCCGATTATACCCGAATGTGATGTGCCTGGCAGTCATCAATCGGCACAAAGACTGAAAAGCGCCACTTCGTGGCAGTCCAGTATCACGTTTGGAAATTTCAGTAAGCAATGCAGGGACTTGTTCTTATGGTTGTTCCCGACAAGGCACGTTAAACTGGCCCCCCTTTTTTGAGCAGTGAGTAGTAAGGAGCAACCTATGAGCAGCGTTACCCTCGTGGCCAAATCCAAATTGCCAACCCCCTGGGGCACCTTCACGCTGGTAGGTTTTCAGGAAACCGGCACAGGCAAGGATCACGCCGCACTGGTGATGGGCGACGTTACCGGCGATGACCCTGTGTTGGGTCGTATCCACTCTGAATGTCTGACCGGTGACGCCCTGTTCAGTCTGCGTTGCGACTGCGGATTCCAGTTGCAAGCCGCCATGGAAAATATTGCCAAGGCAGGCCGTGGTGTCTTGTTATATGTGCGTCAAGAGGGCCGTGGCATCGGCTTGCTCAACAAGATCCGCGCTTATCACCTGCAGGATCAGGGGGCCGACACGGTCGAGGCCAACGTGGCCCTCGGCTTTGCCGCCGATATGCGCGATTACACCATCTGCGCCGATATGCTCAAGCAGCTCGAGGTGAAATCCCTACGCTTGATGACCAACAACCCACGCAAGATGAAGGCGATGGAATCCTTCGGCATTCCAGTCGCCGAACGGGTACCGCTGCAGGAAGGGCGCAATCCCCACAACGAGTTCTATCTGTCGACCAAGGCCAACAAGCTGGATCACATGCTGAAGAAGTGAGACTGCATTGACGAATAGGAGATAGTCAAACGCCTCCCGTTGGGAGGCGTTTTTCTTATGACGACCGCACACAGACCAAGGCTATCGCTGTGGCACAGTCAGATTGGCCAGCAGTGCATCAAACTCTTCGCCAATGCGGGCGGCGCAGCATTGCTCGACCTGCGCTCGGGCCAATTGCGGCGCGAGACGTTCAATCAGTTCGTACAGATAGCCGCACAAAAAGGCCCCTCTGCGCAGACCGATAGCAGCCACGCCACCAGGTAGCCAGGGCACAGCTTTGAGCACCAGATCGCCATCGCGCTGGGGCTCCCAGGCAAAGGTTGCCATGACACCAATGCCCATCCCTTGTCTGACATAGGTCTTGAGCACATCGCTGTCACTCGCGCTACAGGCGATCCGGCTCTCGGCATGGGCGCAATCGGTGCCATGAGCGGCAGAGAGCGCCCTTCCATCGGTCACCAGCGCAAACTCGACCAGCTCGGCAGGGGTCAGCGATGTCGCTTTGGCCAACGGATGATCCTTTGGCAGCACCAAGCCCCGTTGCCACTGAAAACAGGGGAGCATCAGCAGATCGCTCCCCTCTTGCAGATCATCGGCAAGTAACAGATTGGCAACGCCATCAAGCACTGCTGTACGGCACTGCACCACACTCCCCTGCATCACAGTTACGGCAACTTTGGGAAAGCGGGTCATGAAGCCCTTGAGAATGGCAGGCAGAATATAGCGAGCCTGCAGATGAGTGGCCGCAATGGTGAGGGTTCCCTGCTCCGGATGCACATGTTGCTTGGCCATCACCTTGATGGTGGCGACCTTGTCCAGCACCTCGGCAGCCACTTTGATCACATCCCGACCGATGGGGGTGATCTGGGTCAGGTGTTTGCCGCTGCGCTCGAAGATCTGGATCCCCAGCTCATCCTCCAGCATCCGCACCTGTTTGCTGATCCCGGGTTGGGAGGTATAGAGACTCTCGGCGGTGGCCGACAGATTCAGCCTGTGGTTGGCTACCTCGACGATATAGCGCAATTGCTGCAGTTTCATGGTGTAGCCCTCAAGCGAACCCACCCTTAATAGTAACAAACTTTCAGCAATGGCCCGCCGCCATCAGGCTGGACGATCTTTGAGTAGAAAATCGCGCAAGGCACGATTGGCCATGGAGAGCGGATCGCCACGCCGCCATGCCACGCAAAGATCGAGGTAGATGGGCGGGTCGAAGGACACACCACTCAGATCCGGCTCCTCTTCCAGCACCATCCGCAAGAAAGTGGTCACCGCAAAACCTTGCCGCACCACCGCCTTGAGCAGAGGGATCAGATTGCTCTCAAAAGCGATGTCGGGCTCGACGCCAAGGCCCTGTGCCAGCGCCTCCATATGCTCCCGGTGGTAGAAACCACGGCGAAACAGCGCCAGCTCCTGAGCAAAAAACTGCGAGAGGGTCACGGCCGGTTCGCCGCGCAAGGGGTGATCTTCCCCCACCACCATCAGCATCTCTTCACTCAGCAGATGTGCCCCCTCGATGGCGGGCGGCAGATCACTGGTGATGAGAATGGCCAGATCGAGGGAGCCATCCACCATTCGGCTGAGTAACTCGCGGGTGCCGGCCTCTTCGACCCGGATCTTGAGGCCGGGGTAGCGATGCTTGAAGGCCATCAGGCGAGGGGGAAAATAGTAGGAGCCCATCATATAGGGGATCCCGATCCGCACCTCCCCCCGCTCCAACCCCTTGAGTTCGGCCATCTCGGCCTCGGCCTGATGCATCTGCAACAACAGGCGCTCGGCATGGCGACAGAGCACCTCCCCCTCCGGGGTCAGCCGCACCGCCCGGTCCTGCCGATCAAACAGCCGCAATTCGAGCTGCTGCTCCAGTTTAGCGATAGCCATGCTGATGGCCGGTTGTGCCACATGCAGACTGTTGGCAGCCTTGGTAAACGAGCCGGCATCCCGGACCGCCAGCAGATAGGTGAGCTGTTTCAGATCCATGTATCAATTCATCTTATGAGATAGATAACTTAAATATATTATATTTATAACAACAAGGGCTCTACCCTGACCAAAAGCAGTCAGGACAATACGCAATGATTGAAGTCGGAAGTCGCGAATGGATACGCGCAACCCTGGCCCTCAGCCTGGGATCTTTTCTGGTGTTTCTGAACCTCTACCAGACTCACCCCCTGTTACCCCTGATTGCCGAGGTCTTCTCGGTCAACGCCCTCTCGGCCAGCTGGACCCTGGCCGGATGCACCTCAGGCCTCGCCGCCTCCCTGCTGATCTGCGCCAGACTGGCGGATCGCCATGGCCGTCGACAGGTCATGCTGGGCACGCTGACCCTGGCGATCCTGCTCTCACTGCTGATCCCGCTGGTTGAACAGTTTGGCTCTCTGCTATTGCTGCGGATTGTACAGGGGGCGCTGCTGGCTGGGCTGCCAGCCACCGCCATCGCCTACATGGGGGAAGAGTTCAGCAAACGGGCACTGCTCTCGGCGGTGGGGGTCTATATTGCCGCCAACTCCCTCGGTGGTATTGCCGGTCGGGTGGTGGGCGGCCTGCTGGCGGGCTGGTTTGGCGACTGGCAGCACACCTTTCTGGGGATTGGTGTTATCAGTCTCTTGCTGCTGCCGTTGGTCTTTTGGCTACTGCCCCATCAGGCCCGCTTTGTAGCGAGCGCCCCTATTCGCGGCCAATTTGCCCGCGCCTTGCAGCAACACCTGACCAACCCGTTGCTGGTTGGGGCCTATCTGATTGGCGGCCTCAACTTCATGGTGTTTCTGAACCAGTTCAGCTACCTCACCTTCCTGCTGGCCAAGCCCCCCTTCTCCCTGCCTACCCAGTGGCTCGGCATGCTGTTTCTTACCTATCTCTCGGGGACGGTTGCCTCCTCCCTGAGCGGTCGCTTTGCCAACCGCTGGGGGGCACAACGTATGCTGCTAGTCGGGATCGCACTGATGGCGATCGGCACTCTGTGGCTGCTGCTGGGTAGTCTGCCCGGGATCCTGAGTGGCTTGCTTGTCTCCAGCTTCGGCTTTTTCCTGGCACACGCCTGCGCCAGTGCCTGGGTCGGTCAGCATGTCGAACACCACCGGGCCCTCGCCTCCTCCCTCTATCTGGTGGCCTACTATCTGGGGGCCAGTCTGGGGGGGCTTTACTTGCACCCGTTCTGGGAACAAGGCCAGCTTGGCGGATTGGTCATGGGGATTGAGCTGGTCCTCATCCTGACGGCGGGCTTGAGCCTCTGGCTAGGCCGCCTCAAGCAGCGAAACGAATCGCCGCTGCCAGCCCAGCAACCCCACCGGCACGGGTAACGGGATCAGCGCAAACAGGGTCACCCACGACCCGATAACCATCTCGTGGTCCAGCGCAGCCAGATAGCAAAACGCACAGCCAGATAGCAAAAGGGGTCACACTTGTGACCCCTTTTGCTGCGGACTTCAAGAGCCTGTCAGGCTCGCGCGATGCATTGTATGCACAATCAATCCTGCTCAAAATAATCCGCAGGCACCGCAACCACAGCGTCGGTCGCCACCTCTTCGGCGATCACCTCAGCCAGCGGGCGCAGGTGAAACTTGATCTGGCCGGATGGCAACATCAGGCCGATATCAGGATTGCGGGTATCTTGCATATTGCCGGTTTTGAACGGCAGCTCGGGATAGCGCGCCACAAGTGCAGGGAGCGAGGCAACCACCAGCTCGATATGCTCAAGCCCGACCTGATGGACGCGACCCGGTTTCGGCGCAGCCAGTTCGATACAGGGCACCTGCACCTCGCCAACCTGCACCGGCTGATGCAGCTGATAGGTGACGATGGGACGACCGCCGATCATCCCCTCCACCAGCAAGGTGCCCGCCTCGGCCAGTACAGCGCATAGCGCGCGATACTCCTGCAAGGTGGCCGCCCGATAACAGAGGTGATCGACCGTTGGCTGGGGAATAGTGACGCCACTGGCGGCCAGTTCGGCCAACAGCTGAGAAACAAATGGGGCCATTGGCCCCAGTGTGGAATCGAGTGAATGAGACATACTTACCATTTCTTCTTGGGTTGAAACAGGACATCGAGCTCGTCGGTTTCCTTATCCTTGATATTCTGCAGATCCTGCGCGCTGTTCTGTTGCTGTTGCTCATCAAGCGCCTTGAGACCCTGCCGCATATCCTCTTCTCGGGCGACCAGATACGGATCTTTGTCGCCGACATTGCTGATGGCAGCGAGTCCCTTGGTATAGAGTTGGCGACAGGTACCAAATTGGCCCTGGATCTGCGCATCCATCGCCCGCTTAATCAAATTGGAGATATTGATTTTGAGCTGCATCAGCTCGAGCCGGCGTTCCTCTTGGGCAAAACCCTGAGGATCTATTTTCCCCTTGTTGTGCTCTACCCGCAGCAGGGCACGCAACTTTTTGACCAGTTGCAGCATCTGGATCGCTTGGCGATCAGACTCAGGGGTTTTGAAATGCCCTTCATCATGAGGACTGTAGTTTTCCTGTACGTTCTTGATCTGAATTTGCACATCGGCAATGCGCTGTTTGATCTGGTTGTTGGGCGTTACCTGCGCAATCGCACGATAGGAGTCGAGGATCCGGTGTTGCAACAACAGCACCATATTCTTGGAAAAAGGCACCAAGTTGACGTTCAGCAGCACCTCTTCGGTCTCATCCGCCATTGTCTTGTGTTTGGCGATAGCATGGCGCTTTTCCGATTCTGCTTTCTGTTTATATTGCTGTACCACGTTATAGGCGATAACCAAAAACAGGAGTGCGCCGATAGACAGCAATACCAAAGTTAAAATCATAGGATGTCCAAACCCCTGTCCCAATCCAATTGCGTGATCCTACAACAGCTTACCCACTTAAGGTAGCCTGCAGATCCCCCCTTGCCCACGATTCCACTATTTGTCACCAGGCTATACCTCCGATCTCATCCCAAGGTAGGAAGCTCGGGCAGGCAATGATCATGGTGGCCACTTCCCCATAGTATCGCCCATCAGCGCCATTACTTGAGGTTATAGCCCCGCGATTGCAAAAAGCCCATCATGAAAGGGCGGGACTCTTTACTTAAAATTGTGCGGATCTGGCCACTCCAGGTCTGCTGCTTATTGTTGTTACTGCGCGCCTGATAGTAGTCCGCGATCTGCTGATCGTACCGGGCCAGCAGATCGCGATCCAGCTGCTGTTGATAGCGATCCTGATGCACCACCAGCGCCTTGGGCAGACGGGGTTTCTGCTCTGGTTGTTGATCCGGATGACCGAGACAGAGGCCAAACAGCGGGATCACCCGATGGGGCAAGCCGAGCAGCTCGCTCACCTCGGCCGGATTGTTGCGAATGCCGCCGATATAGACACCTCCCAGCCCCAGCGACTGCGCCGCCAGCAGGGCATTTTGTGCCATCAGGGCCCCGTCGATGGCACCGATCAGCAGTTGCTCCGCATAACCGGTCTGGGCCTCGGGCACAATCTGGCTGTGACGATGGTAATCGGCGCAGAACACCAGAAACTCGGCCGCCTGCACCACATAGGGTTGATTGCCAGCCAACATGGCCAGCTGCTGACGCACCTCGGGTTCGGTCACCCGCACAATGCTGGTCACCTGCATGAAGCTCGAGGTCGAGGCTGACTGAGCCGCGGCGAGAATGGCATCCAGCTGCTGCGGGGCGATCGGCTCGGCAGTGAACTGACGGATGGAGCGATGGGAAAGGATAAGATCGATGGTCTGATTCATGGCACCTCCAAAATGAGGTCACACCATAGCGAAAAAAACGAGAGAGCCCAAGGCTCCCTCGCATAACCCTGTTTAAGGGGCAGGATAAACGTAAGGGGCTTGCAACCCGAGCGGGAACCCCAGCGCCCAGTAAAGCAGCAGGAAAATGGTCCAGCTAACCAGGAAGGCCAGTGAGTAAGGCAGCATCATGGAGACCAAAGTACCGATCCCGGTGCTCTTCACATACTGCTGGCAATAGACCACCACCAGCGGAAAGAAGACCATCAGCGGCGTGATGATGTTGGAGGCAGAATCCCCCACCCGATAGGCCGCCTGGGTCAGCTCGGGGGAGATCCCCACCGCCATCAGCATGGGCACCAGGATCGGGCTGATCAGCGCCCATTTGGCCGATGCCGACCCTACCACCAGATTGACGGCTGCGGTAAGCAAGATCATCCCGACGATGGTGACCTGACCAGGCAGCGCCAGCGCATGGAGCACTTCGGCGCCGGAGAGGGCCAACAGGGTGCCAAGATTGGAGTCGCCAAACGCCTTGATAAAGAGCGCGCAGAAGAAGGCCATCACCATGTAGGAGCCCATCTTGTTCATGGTGGCCGACATGGCGTCGATCACATCCTTGCCACTCTTGAAGCTGCCTGCGACAAAGCCGTAGACAATCCCGGGCAGGATAAAGAGCAAGAAGATCAGCGGCACAATGGACTTCATCACAGGAGCGGCAAAGGTAGTCAGTGAACCATCGGCAGCACGCAGCGGTGAATCAGCCGGCGACAAGGCCATAGCCAGCAGCACGATGGCCGCCAGCATGGCAAACCCGGCCCAGTTGAACGCCCGGCTCTCTTGCGCGCTGTAGCGGCCCATCTCGTCGGCACTTTCCAGATCCTCGTTGAGCGCCACATGCTTGAGACGCGGCTCCACCACTTTCTCGGTGACAAACCAGCCGACGCAGATGATCAGCAGCGAAGAAGCACCGGTGAAGATGATGTTGCACAGGGTGTTGACCATGTACTCAGGGTCGAGGATCTGGGCGGCTGACTGGGTAAAGCCCTGCAGCAGCGCATCCCCGCCTGAGGGCAAAAAGTTGGCGGCAAAACCACCGGAGACACCTGCAAAGGCGGCGGCAATCCCCGCCAATGGGTGGCGCCCGGCCGCGTGGAAGATGATGCCGCCGATGGGGATCACCAGCACATAACCTGCATCTGCGGCGGTATGGCTGACGATCGCTACCAGGATCAGCATGGGTGTGAGAAAACGGGCAGGGGTCACTTTGAGCAGCTTTTTCAGGCCAGTGTTGATAAAACCGGACTGCTCGGCCACCCCGACCCCGAGCATGGCTACCAGCACGATCCCCAGCGGGGCAAAGCCGGTAAAGGTCGTGACCATGGTAGAGAGAAACTCGGCCAGACCGGCACCGGTCAGCAGGTTGTTGACCACTACTGCCTCCCCGGTACGGGGGTTGACCAGATCAAACTGGAATTGTGACAACACCCAGGAACCGACCCAGACGATCAGCAAGGCGTAGAGGAACAGCATGGCGGGGTCGGGTAATTTGTTCCCGGCTTTCTCGACGCCATTGAGGAAGCGGTTCAGCCAACCTTTGGGAGGGCTGGCCGGACGGTCATTGACAGCAGCATGACTCATTATTGCGATACTCCTTTCCCTAGAAACGAGGTCGCATGCTAGCAATTCCAGTCAATCCGTCTCATGACCGATCGCAAAAGAATGATTAATTTTGATTAAATATTGCGGAATAAAATCCCAAGTTGTGGCCTAACGCACACTTGTTACTCTGCCATCACGGCATCTAGCAGTGGATAACGCCCGACCTGGCACTCCACCACAAAACCGCTCGCCTCGACTTGCGCCACTGTAAGCGGCTTGCTGAACAGATATCCCTGGAACACATGGCACCCCTGGGTCTGCAGGGCGGCCAGCTCGTGAGGCTCCTCCACCCCTTCCGCCATGATCCCCAACCCCAGATTGGTAGCCATGGCCGCAGTCGCCCGGATCACCGGCAAGTTGAGACCGACCACGAAGGAGCGATCCAGCTTGATGTTATTGATCGGCAACCGGTTGAGATAGGCCAGCGAGGAGTAGCCGGTACCGAAATCGTCGATGGCAATCTTGATCCCCTGCTCGCTCAAATCGTCGAGAATGCCGAGGCACCCCTTCATATCGAGCATCAGCACGGTTTCGGTCAGCTCCAGCGTCAACAGGGAGGCATCCACCCCGTGCAGCTCCAGCTGCTGGCGAACTTGCCCGGGCAACGCCGACGATAGCTGGAAACCGGAGAGGTTGACGGAGACCTGCACCCGCTGATGGAAGCGCTTCTGCCAGCTGGCGACTTGTGCCAGCGCAGTGGAAAGCACCCAGCTGCCGATCTCGCGGATCAGCCCCATCTCTTCGGCAAGCGGGATAAATTCCACCGGCGAGACATGGCCGAGCACCGGGTTGTACCAGCGCAGCAGTGCCTCGTAACCGATCAGACGCCGTTTGGCGGCATCGACCTGCGGCTGGTAACAGAGGCTCAGCTCCTGACGGCCGATGGCCTTGGCCAGAAACTGTTTGAGATTGAGCTTGCGCTGCAGGGTCTGTTGCATGCTGGGGGTGAAACGCTGCCAGCGCAGCCGCCCCATCTGCTTGGCCTGATACATGGCCATGTCGGCACGGGTGATGAGGTTGTCCCCGTCATCCGCATCATCGGGATAGATGGCGATACCGATACTGCCGCCGATGGTCACCTCCGGCAGCCCGCTCAGCTGCAGCGGTTTGGTCATCTGGGAGAGCATCTGATCGGCCACCTCTTGTGCCCGATCCCCCTGATTGCCCAGCGGCACCAGTGCGGTGAACTCATCGCCACCGAGGCGAGCCAGCTCAACATCCCGCGGGCAGATCTGTTTGAGGCGACCGGCGACCCGCTCCAGCAGGCGATCTCCCGCCTTGTGGCCGTAGTTGTCGTTGACCAGCTTGAAGTTGTCCAAATCCATGAATACCAGCGCGAAACGCTCACCCAGGCCGCAATAGGCCTCAAGGGATTTCATCAAACCATAACGGTTGAGCAGACCGGTCAGGGAGTCGTGCCAGGCGAGGTGGCGATGCTCCAGCTCCTCGAGTTTGCGGTCGGTAATGTCCCGCATGGTGAGCAGAATGCGGGCTCCCTGCTGGATATAGCGGAACTGATACTGGAACCAGCGCATCCCCTTGAGGGTACGGCACTCCCCTTCCGTCACCACCTCATCAAGGCGAGAGAGCTTCTGGTAAAAACTGTCGTCATTGCCAGAGAAGATCTGGGAGAGTTTGGCGATCTGGTGACCAAAACACATCTCGAAGTGATAGTTGCCACTCTCGAACACACCGTGGCTATCGAACAGGCAGGCCAGGGTATCGCCGGTCGCCAGAGAGGACTCCTGATAGAGGGTATCGGAGTCGAGCACAGCCTCGGTCATCATCATCAGACGGCCAGCCAGCTGAATGCCGGAGAGGCGCAGATAAATCTGCTTCTTGACCCCCTTTGGGGAGAGGGTCCACCACTCGTTGTAACTGCGTCCCTGCTGGAAATCCCCCAGATAGCGCTGCAACAACAGATCGATGGCGGTGGCCATATCAGCCGAAAAATCGCGGGCACAGAGCTCCGCGAGGGACGAGGCCTCCCAGACGGGAAGAGCCGCACGATTTGCCCAGAAAATATGATGATGCTCGATGTCATACACCCAAATCGGGGTATGTAGCACATCCATGGTTTTCAGTAACCGTTCGTCAAGGGTATTCATCAGATCAAGGTCATTCCTGCTGGATGGTCACTGGCTAACCAAGAGAGAAATCTAGCAAACTGCCAGAGGTCGAATGCAAGGAGCAAACACCGCTCGACCACCATTTTTAATATGGCCAAGAGCAGACAACACGACTTCAAAAATCAGTAACAAAAAGGCATTTCCAGCAATAGAGCGAAGGGAAATGCCAGTTTTCACCGCTAATTCAAGTGCGTTACATTGTCAATTTTTAACTTTTTTCTCCATTAAAAACAAGCACTAAGAGATACTCAGTCGAGCCCTTTCAACTCGAATTGCTGTTTTGCTGCGGCGACTTTTTTATTAACAGTTTAATCAGCGACAAAAATAGTCGTCATTCCTTTCACAAAACATCCATTAATTAACCAAGTGGATGGAGAAACAGACAAAAACACACCCGTACGGACAATATTTATGCATTAATCATTATTCTGAAATACACCATATTCATTCTCCGGCAAAACAGGGGGAAAACGTGAATACGTGATCGTGATCTCATTTTTATCGGAGGCCGAGGCGGCGATCCCCCAGCACGCCACTACTGCCATACCAAAATGACAGCATCACACAACCGAGTCACATCCCCTTTGCCCACAGACTCTGCGGTTGACCATATCGCACTCAGCAAACGTAACGAGTGCCATATTACCACCTAGATGTAATCATTTAGTTAACGAGTCACGGCAAAAGTGGTATCAGCAGAAATCGAATCCAGATCAATTAAACGCTGAATTACGCTTGCCAACCCTGGACGCTCTTTTTATGGTTGCCCCCTTGTTACACCCAGAACAGCGTTTATGAAGCACATCGAAGAGTTCTACCTGTTCGTCAAGGTGGTGCAAGAGGGGGGATTCTCCCACGCTGCCGCCGCACTGGGCATGCCAACAGGCACCATCAGTCGACGCATATCCCAGCTGGAAGAGCAACTGGGTTGCTCCCTGCTACATCGTTCTACTCGCAAAATCCGGCTTACTGATGAGGGTCTCAGATACTACGAACGGATCTGCACGCCGCTCGCGCAAATCGAACAGGCCACCAGCGAGATCCAGGGCAAAGAAGCCGACATCACCGGGCTTATCCGGATAGCCGCGCCGATCGCGCTCTCCAACACCATCCTGATCGATATGCTGGCCGAATTCGGGCTGCACTATCCCGAGGTACAGTTCGATATCACCCAGACCAATGATCACCAGCACCTGTTCGACAATGATCGGGATCTGGTGTTCTTCAATGGTGAGCTGCCCCAATCGCTGCCCAATGCAATCTGTCTCGGTCATATCGAATACGGCCTGTTTGCCTCGCCGCTCTATCTGACCAAAAAAGGAACTCCATCCCACCCCAATCAGCTGGAAGAGCACGATCTCATCTACTGCTGGCCGCACCAACACTGGCAGTTGACCGACAAGGATGGCCAGAGTGTCTGCATCAAACGCACTGCCAAGCTGACCGTCAATCAAACTCAGGCTGCGGTGCGGGCGGCAAGGCGTCATCTGGGGATCGTCAATGCCCCCCTGCACTATTTGAACAGCTTCCTCCATGACGAGCAGCTGGTGCCGGTACTGACTGACTGGCAAACCGGCAATCGCCCCTTTTACATGTTGTGTTGCCAACACCAGTTTGCCCCGTTGCGTGTTAAGATGTTCGTTGAATTTGTTGAAAAATACTCAGCGCGCTATCGCAATCGGCAATGGGACAACCAATTTTCACAAGGTGATACCCTTACCCATTGCATCTGACCGTTAGCGGGCCACACTTATAGCAATCCTTGCCAACAGAGCCTGCCTAACGCCATGAATGTATTGATATGTGATGACTCCGGGTTCGCCCGCAAACAGCTGGCGCGGGCTCTCCCCGCCGACTGGAAAGTCGATTTGCACTACGCGGCCAATGGTCTCGAAGGGATCGAACAGGTACTGATGGGTCATGGCGATCTCATCTTCCTCGATCTGACCATGCCAGAGATGGATGGTTACGGCGTGCTGGAGACCCTCAAACGGGAGGGGCTACGCAACAAGGTGATCGTGGTCTCCGGCGACATCCAGCCGGAAGCCTATCAGCGGGTCATGGGGCTGGGGGCGCTCGATTTCATCAAGAAGCCTGCCGCCCCTGACACCCTGCTCGCCCTGCTCAAACAACATGGTTTCTGGAGCGCAGCCCCGAGCGGCCAGCCGAGCGCCACCGAGCAATTGCCCGGCGGCGTGATAGCCGATGCGGGCGTTATCATCACCCCGGAGATTCGTGACGTTTATCAGGAGCTGGCCAACGTCTCCATGGGTCAGGCGGCCGACTTGCTGGCTCGTCTACTCAACGCCTTCGTGGTGCTGCCCATCCCCAACGTCAACGTGCTGGAGGTCTCCGAACTGCACATGGCCCTCTCGGCGGCCGCGGATTCAGATACCCTCTCCGCCGTCTGTCAGGGGTTTATCGGGGCGGGGATCGCCGGCGAAGCGCTGATCCTGTTCCATGACTCCAGCTTCAAAGATTTGGCCAAGCTGATGAACCATCAGGGGACGCTGGATCGCACCGCCGAACTGGAACTGCTGATGGATACCGCCAACGTGCTGATCGGCGCCTTCCTGCGCGGCTACGCCAACCAGCTCGATACCCCCTTCAGTCAGGGGCATCCTGTGGTCCTTGGCCAGCACAGATCCATCAACGAACTGATCAACACCAACAAGAGTCGCTGGCGCCGTACGCTCGCCATCGAGATCAACTACCGGATCCAGGATTACGCGGTGCAGTGTGATCTGCTGCTGCTGTTTACCGAAGATTCCATCGCCACCATGAACAACAAAATCATGCACATGCTCTAGGAGTGACTATGGAAATCCGTGAATTTCATTGGCTGATGAACATAGTCCAGAACCTGGACGTAGGCTTGGTGGTGCTCGACAAGGAGTACAAGGTACAGGTGTGGAACGGCTTTATGGAGAGCCACAGCGGCCGACTGGCTGGCGAAGTGCGCGACGGCGTGCTGTTCGAGCTGTTCCCCGATGTGGACAAAGCTTGGTTCGAGCGCAAGGCCAACATGGTCTTCAAGCTCAACAACCGCGCCTTCAGCACCTGGGAGCAGAAACCCTACCTGCTGCGTTTCTCCAACTACCGCCCCATTACCGGCTCGGCCCCCCACATGTTCCAGAACCTGACTCTGGTGCCACTGGCCGATTTTGGTGGTCAGGTGACCCATATCGCGGTGATGATCTACGATGCCACCGATGAGGCCATGCTGATGAGCGGCCAGCGGCAGGCTTAAGCTTGCTGCAAACAACAGAGGGCGCCACGGCGCCCTCTGTTGTTTCGGTTTAAACCACTTTTGGTATAAACAGGCTTCTGCATTACCAAACGGTCTCAACGCGCACCGAGATACTCGGTGAAAGCGTCGATCACCTCTTCAATATCGTCATCGTTGATCTGCAAATGGGTCACTAACCGCAGCTCGCCGTAACCGGAGAAGAGGATCCCCCGCTCCTTCATAAAGGCCAGCAGAGGGGCGGATTCCCCCTCACACAGCCGCAGGAACACCATATTGCTCTGCACCAGCGAGAGATCAAGCTCGATGCCCGGCAGCGCCGCCAGCCCTTCGGCCAGCCGTTTGGCACGGCGGTGATCATCGGCCAGACGGGTCACATGCTGCTCGAGAGCAAACAGACCGGCTTGCGCCAGAATGCCCGCCTGACGCATGCCGCCCCCCAACATCTTGCGCAGACGGCGCGCACGGGCGATGAAGTCGTGACTGCCCACCAGCAGCGAACCAACCGGAGCCCCCAACCCTTTGGAGAGGCAAATCGAGATGCTGTCAAACGGCGCGGCGATCACCGCGACCGGGGTTTCGCTGGCCACGGCTGCGTTAAACAGCCGGGCACCATCGAGATGGAGCTTCAAGCCGCGTTCGGCAACGAATGCCCCCATCTCCTGCAGATAGGAGAGCGGCAGCACCTTGCCGTTGTGGGTATTCTCAAGGCAGATAAGGCGAGTCTGGACAAAGTGGGCATCATCAGGGGCCAGCGCCGCCTTGATATCATCGAATGCCAGCGTGCCGTCACGCTGCATCGGCAAGGGTTGCAAGGCCACGGAGCCCAGCACGGCACTCCCCTGCGCTTCATAGCGATAGATGTGAGCGGCGGATCCCAGTATGGCCCCCTCACCACGCTGACAGTGGCTCATCACCGCCAGCAGGTTGGACATGGTGCCGGACGGCACAAACAGCGCAGCCTGTTTACCCAGCAATCTGGCCCCATGGGCCTCCAGCGCGTTGACGCCCGGATCTTCACCATAGACATCGTCACCAACTTCGGCGTGGAGCATGGCCTGACGCATGGCATCAGTAGGCTGGGTGACAGTGTCACTTCGTAAATCGATATAGCGCATGAGATCCCTCCTGAAACAGGAGAGTGACGTTAGCCATGCGCCCCTCGCTTGGCAAGGGGCGCATGAGCAGAATGTGAAGCCAATAGGCGTCCGGGGAACCCGCAGGCGGGATTTACCAGGGCAGCGGCTGACCGTTGAGATCCAGTAGCTGGCCCGATTGAGTCAACGATAACCCCTTGATGAGATTGAGCAGTTTCGCCGCCACCAGAGCAGGATCCTGCAATTGATCCGCAGGCAACTCGCTCAGAAAGGGAGCGTTCATCGGGGAGTCCATCAAACCGGGCGCCACCGCCACCACCCCCGCCTGCGGGAAACGCTGCGCCCACTCAAGAGCCAGGGTTTTCACCCCCATATCGAGGGCCGCCTTGCTCATCCGGTAACTGTAACGCCCCCCCTCCTGATTGGCGGTAATGGAGCCCGCCAGATCGGAGATGGCGCAGAGCCATAGCGGATGGTCATTCCCCATCAACCGGCTGAAGCGGGCAGCCAGCGCCAGCGTTGGCCAAGCATTGGCCAGCAGGCTGTCGCATAGCCACTTGGGGTGCACCTCTTCGACCCGCCGTTCCGGCATAAAGCTGACATCGTGCAACACGCCGATGGTGTTGATGACCACAGTGGGAAGCGGATCGGTATCGTAGAGGGTAAACAGTGCATCGAACGAGATCGCATCGACCTCTTGCAGCGGGAAGAAGGCCCCCATCTCGATCCCTTTTGGATAGGTGCGCCCGGCCAGCAGGAAGGATTCCCCCCTTGCCATCAGCTCTCTTGCCAGCGCCGAGCCCAGCGCACCGCTTCCGAGGATCAAGTAGCTCATCGCCCATTCCATGGAGAGTTATCTTGCTTAGAGCGTATCAGAATAATCAACCGGCCGTGACACGACCAAAGGGTAATATGCCCCTCGTCACGCTTCCCCCAGATGGCGACCAAACTCCCGCGCCAGCGCCAGATCGAGAAAACCGTCCGCTTTCTTGTGGGTACGCAAAAACTGGTAATAGGCGAGCAGGGTGACCAGCGCCTCCTCATCGGGCAACCCTACCCCGGGTTGCTGCTCGCCCAGCAGTTGCTGCGCCGCCGCCAGCGCCTCCCTGTCTACCACTTCCGCCTGACGGTAGAGATAACCGCAGCCGGTTGCCAGCCACTCCAGCGAGCAGTTTGCCCCCATGGCGATCTGGTTGGCCCGCGCCAGGCCAGGCTCGGCCCCTTTCAAATATTTACGGATCAGCGCTTCACTGAGCCCCACCTTGCGGGCAAAGGCACTCACGCTCATCTCCCCGATCAGGCTCTGCAAGCGCTCGGCAAATCCTTCCATCTATCTCTCTCCCTATGCCTCTCTGGTCAGAACCAAAGTTCGAATCATGCCACTGCCCATTATTGCTTTGCCAGCCACATGAGGCCAAGATGCCCGCAGTCATCTATGTTGCACATCGTTTTCGCATCTCGTTTGTCAAGGAGTCAACCATGTCTGTATCCCGTGTCGCCCTGCACCCGCAAGGCCCCACCTTCTCTCGCCTCATCATGGGTTACTGGCGCCTGATGGAGTGGCAGCTCTCCCCGGCCGCCCTGCTCGATCTGATGAAATATCATCTGGATCTGGGGGTCACCACCATAGATCACGCCGATATCTACGGCGGCTATCAGTGCGAAGAGGCCTTTGGTCACGCCCTGCGCCTCGAACCCTCACTGCGCGAGCGGATGGAGATCGTCAGCAAGTGCGGCATCGCCCTCACCGCCAAGCCGGAGCATGCCCTCAACCACTACAACACCGGCAAGGGCCATATCATCGCCAGTGCCGAGGCCTCGCTGCGCAAGCTCGGCACCGACCATCTGGACCTGCTGCTGATCCACCGCCCGGATCCCCTGATGAACGCCGATGAAGTGGCCGACGCCTTCATCACCCTGCAACAGGCGGGCAAGATCAAGCACGCCGGGGTATCCAACTTCACCGCCCGTCAGTTCGAGCTGCTGCAATCACGCCTCCCCTTCCCGCTGGTCACCAACCAGCTGGAGATCTCGCCGCTCCATCAGGAAGGAACCCTCGATGGCACTCTGGATCAGTGCCAGCAGCTTGGCATCAAGCCGATGGCCTGGTCATGTCTCGGCGGCGGCCGACTATTCAGCGATGACGCCTACGGGCCGCTGCGCGCCGAACTGGAGCAGATCCGCCACGAAGTGGGTGCCCAGACTATCGAGCAGGTGGTCTACGCCTGGGTGATGATGCTGCCAAGCCAGCCGCTGCCATTGATTGGATCCGGCAAGCGGGAGCGGATTGCTGCCGCCGTGGCTGCCGAATCCATCGAGCTCAACCGCCAGCAGTGGTTCCGCATCCGCAAGGCGGCGCTCGGTTACGACGTTCCCTGATAACAGCAAAACATCCAGAAACAAAAACGGCATGGGGGAAACCCATGCCGTTTTTCATTGCCGAGGCACCTTAGCGGTGGCGCTGTTGCGGGCGACCACGGGGAGCATCTGTCTTCGGTTTGGCCTGGTTGACGGTGATGGTACGGCCACCGACTTCCGTGCCATGCAGACCAGCGATGGCCTTTTCGGCATCACCATTGACCGGCATTTCAATAAAACCAAACCCCTTTGACTGGCCGGTATCGCGGTCGATGATGATATCAACCTTGTCGACCTGTCCAAACTGGCTGAACAGGGTTTTCAGTTCGTCGGCCGTCATCCGGTACGACAGATTTCCTACGTAAATCTTCATGCCATCCACTCTCGATTCAAGGTGCCTTCTCTATGCAATTCCCGGCATAACGGTAAGGGCACAACCCCTCTGCCGGACCTGCCATGGCGTCATGCCGTGGCCCTCACTGCACTGTCTTCAAGTGATTGATCTCTTGGGTTAACAGTGCAGACAAGATCAATTCGAGTCACTGGCAGTATCTGAGCTTTGCCGGGAATTGTCGAGAAAATAGTCGATTCAGGCCGATTGCAGATCTGACAATCGCCGCGCCAGCATCCGACGACCGTGCCAGGCTCGTTTAAAGCCGAAGCGATAGACCGACGGGCTCACCAGATGCAGCTCCCCCGCCTTGAGATCCAGCAAGGCCATGGCCGCCGCCAGCTCCTCTTCACTCAACTGCAGATCAAGGCTGAAGTCGAGCCACTGGCCGTCGTGGCCCACTCGCCGCTCCCGCTCGAGCGCCACCAGCTGGCTGCGCGGCAGTGCCAGCGCCTCATCCTTGTTGCCATTGAGCAGATAGATATGCTGTTCATCCCAGCCCAGCTCCGCCAGTCGCCAGGGCTGCCAGCTGCGGGGCAGCGATACCATGATCCCGGTGATGCCACCAAACACCACGCCCACCCAGTTGAGCAGCCCCATGGCGCCCCAGCCATCCCACAAGGAGGCCGCCACCACGCCCCAACTCACCAGCAACAGCAGAAAAATGACGCAGCGATAGCGCACCGCTGGCGGCATTAACAGCTGCACCTGCGAACCGGCAAGCAAGGATGTAATACGCATGAAAAGCTCCTGTCATCACTAAATGGCGCCATTGTGAATAGGCATCAGGATACTGACAAGGGGGTTTTCTTTGTCATCCCCCTATAAAATCAATACCATGGCGTAAATGATTCTCAGTGGAACCCGCTTCTTGACCAGCTCGCAACCCTGTGTGCGCTTTTGTGGCGTCGACAAATTCTATGGCGACTTTCAGGCTCTTCATCACATCGATCTCACCATTGAACGGGGAGAGAAGTGGGTTATCTGTGGCCCGTCAGGCTCGGGTAAATCGACGCTGATCCGCACCATCAACGGGCTGGAGGGGATCGACGGCGGCCAGCTGTGCCTGTTTGGCGAGCCGGTGACCCCCGCCTACCTGCGCCGCCTGCAAGGTCGGGTGGGCATGGTGTTTCAGCAGTTCAACCTCTTCCCCCATATGACGGTGCTGGAGAACCTGATGGTGGCGCCGGTGCATACCCTGGGGTTGCGACCCCAGGAGGCCAGGGCCCGGGCGCTCGGACTGCTCGAGCGGGTGCGCATTCAGGCACAGGCCGACAAGTACCCCCACCAGCTCTCCGGCGGTCAGCAGCAGCGGGTCGCCATCGCCCGCTCCCTCTGCATGCAACCCGAGCTGATGCTGTTTGACGAGCCCACCTCTGCTCTCGATCCCGAGATGATCCGCGAAGTGCTCGATGTGATCCGCGAGCTGGCTGACGAGGGAATGACCCTGATCTGCGTCACCCACGAGATGGGCTTTGCCCGTCAGGTGGCAGATCGAGTGCTCTTTATGGACGAAGGCAAGATCATTGAATCGGCCCCGCCCGCCCAGCTGTTCAGCGCACCGCAACACCCGCGCACCCAAGCCTTCCTCGAACAGGTGCTCAGCTATCATGGCTAGGCTCAAACGCCCCCACCTACTCGGCTGGCTGTCAGGCACTGTGGTGCTCTCTGCACTGCTCGGCTGGGCGCTGTATAGCGGTGCTCGCCAGATGGGCTATGAGTGGCAGTGGCCGCGAGTGCTACCTTTTCTCGGCGAGTGGGACGAGGGAACCTTTTATGCCGGCCCCCTGCTAAACGGCCTGCTGGTCACCCTGCAGGTGGCACTGCTCAGTCTGTTGGGCACTCTGGCGGTCGGGGTGTGCGTGGTCAGCCTGCGGCTGCTCCCCTCCCGGCTCGGTCCCTGGCTCGCCATCACCTATCTGGCGCTGGTGCGCACCACGCCCCAGCTGGTGCAGCTCTACATTCTCTATTTTTTGCTGGGCCCCATGCTGGGATTGGCCCCCCTTGCCTGCGCCGTGTTGAGCCTCTCCCTCTATCAGGGAGCCTTCACCGCCGAAGTGTTGCGCGCAGGGCTGCAGGCCATTCCCAAAGGGCAGTGGGAGGCAGCCCACTCCCTTGGCTTGTCGCGGGCTATCACCCTGCGCAAGGTGATCCTGCCCCAACTGGTGCGCATTACCTTGCCGCCGCTCACCAACGAGCTGGTGTCGCTTATCAAACACTCGGCGCTGGTGAGTGTGATCGCCATCTTCGATCTGACCAACGAAGGGCGTACTCTGGTTGCCGATACGTTTCTGACCTTTGAGGTGTGGTTTACCGTGGCCGCCCTCTATTTGCTGTTAACCCTGACGCTGTCCGCCTGTTCACGGGCGCTGGCACGTCACCTGAATCCGGACCAACAAGGACGCTAACCATGAATTTATCATTCAAGACCGCCCTGTCGGGCGCAGCCCTGCTGTTTACTGCCGCCTTGGCGACCCCTGTCCAGGCAGAAGAAACATCAGCGACCCTGTCACAGATCGAGCAGAGCGGTACCCTGCGGGTCGGCATGTCCACCTTCGCCCCTTGGGCGATGCGCGACAAGCAGGGGGCCCTGATCGGTTTCGAGATTGACGTGGCCCGTCGCCTCGCTACAGATAACGGCTGGCAGGTAGAGTTCGTGCCTACCGCCTGGGATGGCATCATCCCCTCCCTGCTGGCGAAAAAGTATGACGTCATCATCGGCGGCCTCACCATCACCCCCGAGCGGGAGAAGAGCGTGCGCTTCACCCAGGCCTACTCCCACTCCGGGGTGCAGCTGGCCGCCTCCAGTACACAAGCCAAAGCGAAGAAAACCATCGCGGACTTCAACCAGCGCGGGGTGATCCTGGCGGTACGTCGTGGCGCCTCGCCAGTACAGGTGGCAAAAGAGCACTTCCCCAAGGCCACCCTGCGCCAGTTTGATGACGAGTCACAGGTATTTCAGGAGGTGCTGAACGGCCGCGCCCACGGCGCCCTCTCCTCTTCCCCGAAACCGGAGCAAGAGGCGCTGCGCCACCCGGATGCCCTCTTTATGCCGTTTGCCGAGCCGTTGGCACAAGGCGATGAAGGCTTTGCCCTGCGCAAAGGGGATGATGCGTTAGCGGAAGAGTTCAACGAGTGGATCGCCGCCCGTCAGGCCGATGGCTGGCTCAAGGCGCGCCATGACTACTGGTTCAAGTCATTGGCGTGGGAAGCGCAGGTCGCCAATCCCTGATGCTGATGGCCCTCAAACAGAGCATCCGGCGCATAGTCCGGGAGCCATTTCGACACATCAACTGGCTGGATGGGATGATCGCCCTGTTCCTGCTGCTGGCTGGCCTCTGGCTGGCCAGCCGCTTGCACATCGGGGTGGCCTATCAGTGGCGCTGGCATAAGGCCTTCGATCTGCTGTTCACCCCTGGTCCTCACGGCGAGTTGCCCTACTTTTTCAGCGGTCTGCTCACTACCTTGCGCATCGCCCTGCTCGGCATGGTGCTGGCGCTGCTGCTCGGCACTGCACTGGGGGTAGCCGCCTTCAGCCGCCGCCCCTGGCTGGTGATGCCCGCGACCCTGTTTATCCAGCTGATCCGCAATCTGCCGCCGCTGGTCTTTATCTTCATCTTCTACTTCTTTATCGCCAACCAGCTGCTGCCTGCAAGCGGCCTCTCCCGCTGGCTCGGCACCGTATCGCTCTCCCCGTGGCAAGAGGCGCTGTTTGGCCCACCTGTCCGCTGGGAAAACCTCATCTCAGGCACCCTCTGCGTTGGCATGATCAGCGCAGCCTTCGTCGCCGAGATCGTCCGCGCCGGGCTGGCCGCCATCCCCCGTGGCCAGTGGGAGGCGGCACAGAGCCTCGGGCTCTCTCCCTGGGTGCGGCTGCGCCATGTGATCCTGCCGCAGGCCATGCTGCTGATGTTGCCCCCCCTCACCGGTCAGCTCATTGCGCTGGTGAAGGATACCGCCATCGTTTCGCTTATCTCGGTGCAGGAGCTCACCTTCGTTGGCACCGAAATGGCCAACTCCAGCGGACTGGTCTACGAGATCTGGCTACTGGTGGCGGCGGCCTATTTATTAATATGTTTGAGTCTGTTCGTGCTGCTGAGCCGACTCGAAGCAAGACAAGGAGCCCACTGATGCTGACGTCCCTGTTGCTGGCGACCGTATTGCAAGCGGAAGCCATCGGCGGTTATGCCGCCGGTTGCCTGAAAAACGGCGTATCCCTGCCCCTCGAAGGGCCCGGTTATCAGGTGATCCGCACCAAGCGGCTGCGCTACTACGGCCACCCCGACCTTATCCACTATCTGCAGACGCTGGCCAACCAGACCCGCATGGCCGGGCTGCCGGATCTCTATATCGCCGATCTGGCGATGGCCCATGGCGGCCCCTTTACTTCCGGCCATCGCAGCCACCAGACCGGTCTCGATGCCGATATCTGGTTTCGCATGGCCAACCGCCCCATTAGCAAATGGGAGCAGGATGCTCCCAAGGAGTGGGCGCTGATCGACGAACCCAGCTACAAGATGTTGCCGGGGCGCTTTGGCCCGCAGCAGCTCACTCTGCTACGGCTGGCCGCCAGCAAACCCGATGTGGCCCGCATTTTTGTCAATCCGGTGATCAAGGCCGAAGTCTGCAAGCAAGCGGGCGATGAGCCCTGGGTCGCCAAGCTGCGCCCCTGGGTCGGCCACTTCAGCCACTTCCATGTGCGACTGCGCTGCCCGATTGGCAGCCCCGATTGCGAGCCCCAGGCCCCCATTCCGCCCGGCAACGGCTGCGGCGAGGAGCTCACCTCCTGGCTCAAAGACAAACCCCAACTGCCCAAGGTTTCCGGCATCAACAAGCGACCTGAACTACCTGCGCGTTGTGGCAACTGACTCCAAGCTGGTATGGTGGTGCGCTATTTGGTCGCGCATTGCCGACCCAGTGGTAGTGCTCTATCCGCTCGACATTTCAAAGGAGAACAACAAGATGGCCACATCACTCTGGCGCAAAACCACGCAGAGCCTGTTGACCCTGACCCTGCTGCTCGGCCTGACCGGCTGTGGCATGAACAACATTCCAACCCTGGATGAGCAGGTCAAGGCGAGCTGGGGACAGGTGGAGAACCAGTATCAGCGCCGCGCCGATCTCATCCCCAATCTGGTGGCCACCGTCAAGGGTTACGCCAGCCATGAGCAGGATACCCTCAAAGCGGTCACCGATGCCCGCGCCCGGGTCGGCAGCGTGCAGGTGAGCGATCCTGCCCAGCTCAAGGAGTTTGAAGCGGCGCAGAACCAGCTCTCCAGCGCCCTCTCCCGCCTGATGGTGGTGGTAGAGCGCTACCCAGACCTCAAGGCGGACCAACAGTTCCTGACCCTGCAGGCCCAGCTGGAAGGGACCGAAAACCGCATCTCGGTGGCCCGCCGCGACTATATCGAGGCGGTGCGTCAGTTCAATACCGAGATCCGCACCTTCCCCGGCGTCATCTGGTCCAAGTTGCTCTACTCGGATCTGGCAGCCAAACCCAGTTTCAGTGCCAAGCCCGGCGCCGATGAGGCACCCAAGGTCAGCTTCCAATGAAGATGATGCTGCGCTGGTTTCTTCCCTGTCTACTGCTCTGGACGGCGGCGCTGCAGGCCGCGCCGAACTTTCCGGCCTTGAGCGGACGGGTGGTGGATGAAGCGGCACTGATGTCCCGCAAACAGGCCCATCAGCTGACTCAGCAGCTGACCGCCTTTGAAAAACGCAGCGGTATCCAGCTGGTGGTGGTCTCCATCGACAGCCTCGATGGGGAAACCATCGAGGAGTATGGCTATCAGCTCGGCCGCCATTGGGGGATCGGCCAGAAGGGCAAGAACAACGGCGTGCTGCTGCTGATCGCCCAGGATGAACGCAAGGTGCGGATCGAGGTGGGATACGGGCTGGAGGGCGCCCTGCCCGACGCTATCGCCGCCAACATCATCCATGGTCGCATCCTGCCCGCCTTCAAGCGCGGCGATATGGTGGCCGGCATAATGGCGGGCAGCCAGAGCATCATGAAGGCGCTGGCCGGAGAGTATCAGCCGGTCGAACAACCAAAAGATGACAAGTCCGGCGGATTCTGGCTGTTTGTTCTGATGGTGATTGCGATGATCGTGCTCCATAACCTGCGCGGGGGCGGTGGTGGGTCCGGCAGACGCCGTCGGGCAGCCTACACGGCCGGCGGCTTTGGTGCCGGTTCCTCAGGAGGTAGTTTTGGTGGTGGCGGATTCAGCGGTGGTGGTGGCAGTTTTGGTGGCGGTGGTGCCTCCGGTGGCTGGTAACAGGAGTAAAGAGAAAAATCATGATTTCTAAACAGTTCTTCCACACGCTTCAGGCCAAGGTTCGCGAGGCGGAGCTAGAAACTGATGCCGAGCTGGTCACCGTGCTGGCACCTGCCAGCGATGGCTATCGCTACATTCCCACCCTCTGGGCAGCCTTGCTGGCCATGCTGACCCCACTGCTGGTGTTCCAGCTCGGTTTCTGGCTCGGCTGGTACGAGATCCTGCTGGTGCAGTGGTCAGTCTGGCTGCTGCTGAGCCTGCTGTTCCACTGGACGCCCATCAAGATGCGGCTGATCCCGAAGAAGGTCAGCCAGCACCGGGCAGCCCTGATGGCTCGGCTGCAATTTGTCGAGCAGGGGCTGCACCGCACCCGTGATCGGCTCGGAGTGCTGATCTTCGTCTCGGCCGCCGAGCACTATGTAGAAATACTGGTGGATGACGGCATCGCCCAGCATATCGACAATGGCCAGTGGCAGGAGATCATCGACGACTTCGTGGCGCGAGTGCGCAACAAGGAGATCGAACAAGGTTTTCTGGAGTGCGTGGCGCGCGTCAGCGCCATTTTGACCGATGCCTTCCCGGCCACCCGGGATCAAAATGAGCTGCCGGACAGTCTGATCATCCTCGACAAGCCCTGATCCGGTTTAAAAAACCGGCATTCTGCGCAAGGGTTAGGCATTCTGAAAAGATTATGAAAAATAAGGGGAAAAGAGGTTGACCCACACAGCCCTTTCCCCTAAATTACGCCCCGTTCCAGCGCAACAGCGCAGCGAACAACGTGTTGGCTGAACACGCTAAACCACAGACAAAAATTTGGTGAGGTGTCCGAGTGGCTGAAGGAGCACGCCTGGAAAGTGTGTATACGGCAACGTATCGAGGGTTCGAATCCCTCCCTCACCGCCAAATTTAAAAAACCGACCTCAGGGTCGGTTTTTTGCTTTCCGGCAAACGCAAACACCGATGCAGACAAGGGAGGGTGAGAACCCGCGCCGGGTTCGAGCAGAGCAGCTTGCTGCGATGAACGGCCAACGGCCGCCCTGAAGGAGTGAGCCACGCAGTGGCGAATCATCCACTCCCTCACCGCCACATTGCAAAAAGCCCTGATGGAAACATCAGGGCTTTTTGCTTGCCGGATTTCGGACACTCGCCCCCATCCAGACCTTGCTCTTGTGATTGACCAGCTCTGCAAATATTTCCTCCTGTCACAACACGGTGCAACAAGGTGATTACAAGGCAATCTCATTACCGCCACACACCACCCCTTGCGAACGCTGCCCAGCGCTCATTAATTGCTCGGCGATTGGATATCATTTTGAAAAACTGATACTTAAGTAGCTACACTAGCCCTTATCAATATTCAGGGACGTAGAAAAAATGAGCTTGATAGGCCTTGTCTTTGCACTGATCTGCATTCTTGGCGGAAACATCATAGAGGGCGGCCATCCCAGTGCGCTGCTCGATCTGCCCGCCTTTCTTATTGTGATTGGCGGTACCGTAGGTGCAGCACTGACCCAGTTCCCCTTCTCCGTGGTCGGTAAAACCGTCAAGCGCTTCAAATGGCTACTCTCCCCCCTCAAGCTCGACATGCTGGAGCAGGCACAGTTGCTGGAGACCATGGCAGGTAATGCCCGCCGCAGCGGTATGCTGGCCCTCGAAGGCATGGTCGAAGAGATCAAGGATCCCTTTTTGAAAAAAGGGGTACAGATGATGGTCGATGGCTATGAGAAGGCCAAGATCCACGAGGTGCTGGAAAACGAGATCGAATTTGAACAAGAGGATCTTGAACAGACGGTCAAATTCTATGAAGCCATGGGTGGCTACTGCCCAACCATGGGTATAGTCGGTGCAGTATTTGGTCTGATCCACGCCATGGGTCTGCTGGATGCACCGGACAAACTGGGTGGCGCCATCGCGGTGGCCTTTATCGCAACCATCTACGGGGTTGCCGCCGCTAACCTGATTTTTTTGCCGTTTGGCAACCGTTACAAAGGATTTGCCCACGAGATCCGCCACTACAAGGAGATGACCCTGACCGGCATCCTCTGCATCGTGGATGGCGAGTCACAGGCACGGCTGCAAGTATCCCTCGAACCATTTATCGGAGGCCATGGTGGCCAAAAAGAAAAAAGCTGAAGCACCGGAGAACCACGAACGTTGGCTGGTCTCCTATGCCGACTTCATGACCCTGCTGTTCGCCCTGTTTGTGGTGCTCTACTCCTTTGCCATGGCCAAGCAGTCAGAGACTCGGGTGCTTATCCAGGGCTTTATCGAGTCACTGGGCAAAATTGGCCTCATCTCCCCGCCTGCCGGTTCGCCAGTGATGCAGGGTGGCACAGGTATTCTCGAACCAGAATCAAAAACGAGCCCCAGCAGTTCGGAAAAAGAGACTGTGCTGGAGAAAGACGCTCCCATGGCGGCGTCGGATCCCTTCAACGAAACCATTGGTGCCTCGGAAAAACCGAGTGCCACCGAAGCTTGGCCCCACAAGACCAAAGAACAGGAGTGGGTGCAAGTGAGCAAGCAGAAGCTGGAGCAGCAACTCAAGGCGCAGATTGAATCCAAGGATCTCGAGGTCGAGCAGCTTGGCAGTCAGCTGGTGATCCGCATCGGTGAGAAGGCATTGTTCCCATCCGATTCAGCGTTCCTACAACCCCAGTTCGTGCCGCTGGTCCACAAGATCTCCGGCATCCTGGCCGACATCCCGGGACAGGTGGTGGTGACCGGCCATACCGATGACTCACAGGCGCCGGTGGAGCTCTACCGCAACAACTGGGAACTCTCGGTGCTGCGGGCCTCTTCCATCGTGCAGACCATGCTGACCAATCCCCAGCTAGATGCCAGACGAGTCATCGCTCAGGGTGTTGCCGACACCCAACCCCGTTTTGCCAATGACACCCCCGAACATCGCCAGGCGAACCGCCGGGTCGATATAACCCTCTCTCAAGGCAAGGCGGCAGAAGAGTCGCTGCAACTGCTCAAGCCCTGACCCTCCCACTCCCGCCTCGCGCGGGAGTCTCCTTTAAAAATAAATAACTCAATAATATCAACACCATAAGATCTTAATGATAATGATTTCTATTTATTGTCAAGTGGTCAGGCCTCTGCAATAATGCCGCCCTCAGGCTTAAATAAAAACAATTATCATTATGAACAAACTGCTTCAGGCATGGCCGGCACTCCTGTGTGCCTCCGCTGGCGCGGCCGATCTTCCCCCTGTGGAGAAGACTCGCAGCGACGACACCATCATTGTCACCGGGCAACGGGTACAACAGAAACTCTCCGATGTCTCCGGCTCCATCACCGTCATCACCCAGGAAGAGCTGGACCGTCAGGTCGCCAGCGAGCTGACCCATGTGTTTCGCAAGATCCCCGGTGTCTCGGTCACCGGCTCTGCCGGGCGACCGCAAAACATCAGCGTGCGCGGCATCGGTGGCAACCGTATCCTGCTGATCAAGGATGGGGTGCGCGTCAGTGACGGCTTTGGCGCCGACAACATCAATGACAAGGTGGGTCGCTTCAACTTCGATCTCGATGACATCAAACAGATTGAGGTGGCCAAGGGGGCCGGCTCCTCCCTGCATGGCTCCGATGCCATCGGCGGTACCGTGGTGATGAATACCAAGCAGCCGGAAGATTATCTGCAACAGCAAGATAGCTATCTGGCGGCCAAGACCCTCTACGGTGGCGACAGCAACAAGAAGAAGCTCAGCATGACCGGTGCGGTACGGGCACTGGAGAGCGAACATCTCTTGCGCCTCTCCGGCTGGCGTGGCAACGAAACCGCCAACTTTGAGGAGAACCGCATTCCGGCTGATTTGGATGGCATGAGTGCCTCCACCAGCAGCCGCCTCCCCCTCAATGCCCATCACGCTCTGCGGCTGGAGCTGGACTACTACGAGGATCACGCCAAACGCCAGATGGGGCCCAAAGCGGTGCCCCAACCCGATGGCAGCTGGGACGTGGTCGGTTTTCAGGAAGATGGCGATCAGCGCACCCAGGGCGGCAAGTTCAGCTGGGAAGCCAGCGATCTGGGCATGATCGATACCCTCAACTGGAGCCTGTTTGGCAACCAGTCACGCAACGAAGCCAACCAGCGCCAGCTGCTGCGCAACGATGCCCTGAGCGGCTATCCCAGATATCGCAGCCAGCGCACCCTCTCCACATTCGAGGAGCTGCGCCTTGGCAGTGAGCTGGAGCTGCAGAGCAAGCTGAGCACCGGCTCGCTGGATCACACCTTCAGCTACGGTGTGGAGCTGGAGCAGGCCAACCACGAGCGGCCGGTCAGCAATCTGACCCTGGAAGATGGCATCACCACCCAGGGACAGAAAACCCCCTTCAGCAAGGCCGAGACCCGCCGCGATGGCATCTGGCTGAGCGATGTGATCGATCTGGGCAACTGGCAGTTTACCCCGACCCTGCGCTTTGACCGCCAGCGCCTGCGCGCACCGGACAGCAATCTGGCCGAGAACCACAGCGACCACATCTCCCCCAGTGTGGCGGCCAGTTACCGCTTCAACGAGACATGGCGCAGCTGGCTCAGCTATGCCAACGGCTTCCGCGCCCCCGCTTATGATCAGGTTTACGGCAACATTCCCCACTACTTTGCCATGCCGCCATTCGAGATCATTGCCAACCCCAACCTCAAGGAGGAGACCAGCCACAGTCTGGAGTGGGGAGTGAATGGCCAAAGCGACAACTGGAGCGTCAAACCGGCCGTTTTCTACAACCGCTACTACAACTTCATCGACTGGCGCCAGACCGGTTTTCGCCTCGATGACGGTGTCTTCCTGCGCCAATATCGCAACGTTGCCAAAGCAGAAACCTGGGGCGCCGAGCTGGCCGCCAGCCTCTGGCTGAGCGACGAGTGGGAGCTTTCGACCAATCTGGCCTGGATGGATGGCAAGGATCACCGCGGTGAGCCGCTGCGCACCCAGACACCGCTGGAAGGCAACACCACCCTGCGCTGGCAGCAGCTTAACTTGGGGGTTGAGCTCAGTGGCAACTATGCCGCCGCCATGACCAAGGTGCCCCAGTGCGCCAATGCGCAGACTGGCTACAACGGTGCCTGCCAGAGCAGCGCAGGCTGGTTCAGCCTGGACCTCACCGGCGACTGGCAGATCACCGAGGCGCTCAAGGTCAATGCCACCATCGGCAACCTGCTCGATACCCGCTATGTCCGCTATCAGGATGTGGCCGGACTTCCGGCTGGCAGCGATACCTCCCTCTACAGCCAGAGCGGCCGCTACCTGTCAGCCAGCCTCAGCTACCGTTTCGTGGGGATGTGATGAAGCATCATGCAATCATGGCGGCCCTGTTGGCCGCCCCGTTGGCGTGGGCGCAAGAGGCCCTGCCACCGCCGATCCCATCCCAATCGCACCTGATTTCAGGCAATCCCGTACGCCAGGATCCCTACTTCTGGTTGCGGGACGAGAGCCGTAGCAACCCGGCCATTCTCGCCCTGCTCAAGCAGCAAAATCGCTGGAGCGAGCAGCAACTCGCCGCGCAGCAGCCGCTGGAAGCAACCTTGCGCGCCGAATTTGCCCGTCATCCGGCGGGTGAACCCGTACCGGACAACTGGCTTGTCCGCGGCGATCAGGCATGGCAGCTGCGCCCGGATGGCTCACTCTGGCAACGCCACGGGGGCAAGGTGCAGCAGCGGCTTCCCGCCAGAGCGGTTGAGGGCTATTACGAAGCGGGCGGCTGGGCCCTGAGCCCGGATAACCGCACGCTGGCCATCGCCGAAGACAGGCGCGGCGATCTCGACTATCAGGTCACCCTGCTCGATCTCCAAAGCGGCAAGGCGCTGGCCAGTTTGGCACAGCGCAGCGCTGATCTCGCCTGGTCACAAGATGGTCGCACCCTCTACACCATCGCCAACGAGCGCTACACCCTGCGCCCCTGGCAGCTGCGCGGCTGGCAGGATGGCCAGGAGCAGACTCTCTATGAGGAGCAGGATCCCGCCTGGCTGCTCAGCCTCTATCGCACCACGGATGGCCAGCATCTGGTGTTGCAGGGCAACAACCACGATAGCTCGGAGCAGTACCTGCTCGACTCGGGCAAGCCGCAGCGGGTCAAACCCCGCCAGCGCGGGGTGGAATACTATCTGGACAGCCAATCCGGCTGGGTGATCAAGAGCAACCGGGAGGGCGCATTTGCCCTCTATTCAGCCAACACGCCGCTCGGTGAGTGGCAGCGCCTGTGGCCCGCCAAAGGGGAAGATCTCGGCGATCCCGACAAGTGGCGGCTGTTTGATCGCCATCTGGTGGTGCAGTTTCGCCAGCAGGGGGAGGATTGGCTCGCCCTGCTCGATCGCCACGGCCATGAACGCCGGCACCTGCCGCTGGCCAGTGGCGCGGGTACCGGCTGGCTGCAAGGAGAACATGACCCGGCCAGCGACCGCATTCTGGTGCGTAGTCAGGGCTTGAGCCAGCCCCCAGGCCAGCGCTGGCTGGATTTGAATAACGGTCAGTGGAGCAACGACCAGCACACCGGTGACGACAAGGCATTGCCCTATCAGAGCGAGCGGCGCTGGGTCACCTCTGCCGATGGCACCCGGGTGCCTGTCTCGCTGGTGTGGCGCAAAGATCTGGCTCCCCGCGCCGTGCTGCTCTACGGCTATGGCGCCTATGGCACGCCGATGCGCCCCTACTACCAGAAAGAGCTGCTGAGCCTGCTGGATCGGGGCTTTGTCTACGCCATCGCCCATGTGCGCGGCGGCGGCATGCTGGGGGAGCAGTGGACCCGCGACGGGCGGGGCATCCACAAGCAGAACGGCATCAGCGACTTTATCGCTGCCGGTAACACCCTGCGCCACTGGTCGCCCGACGTCCCCCCTCTGCCCCTGTTTGCCATGGGTGGCAGCGCCGGAGGCACCCTGGTCGCTGCGGCCCTCAACCAGCAACCGACGCTCTTTAGCGGCGCCGTGTTGCAGGTTCCCTTCGTCGATATGCTCGGCACCATGAGCGATCCCGCCCTCCCCTTGACCCGTCAGGAGTATCAGGAGTGGGGCAATCCCTCCCAGCCCGCAGAGTATCAGGCTATGCGCCGCATCAGCCCCTACGACAACCTGCACCGCGCCCCCTACCCGCCCCTGCTGGTAACTACCGCCCTGCACGATAGCCAGGTTCCCTACTGGGAACCGGTCAAGTGGCTGGCCCGCCTGCGGGAGCACAGCACGGGCTCCGGCCCCTACCTGCTGTTGACCGAACTGGAGGGTGGCCACCGCGCCGGTGGTGGCGATCGGGCTCGTGAATTTGCCTTCTTGTTGCATCTGGCGGGGATCAATCAATGACCCTGCCGCTGATTGGGAGTACCACTATGAAACCCCTGTTGCCCGCCCTCTTGCTGGGGCTGGCTGGCTTTTCCACTCAGGCCGCCGAACTGCGTTTTGTCGAACAGGACGCCCCGGCCGATCCCCGCCTCTGGCTCGAACAGCAGCTCGGCGTCACCCTGAGTGATGCCCCGGCCTATCAGCGCCAAGGCAAGCTGGGCCACTATCTGCATTATCGTCAGCAGCTCAATGGCGCACCGATCGCCGGCCTGATGGCCGCCGTCAGTCTCGATGAGCAGGGTCGCCCGTGGCGCCTTTATCACAATACCCGACTGATGCAGGCACAGGCGACGCCATGTGATGAAGCAAGCCGCGCCGGGGTGGATGCCTATACCGCCACGCTGGATGGTACTGTGTGGCAATTCGCTGGCAGTGACGAAGCCCAGCCTTGGTACTGGCAGGATGGCGACACCCTGACTGCGGCCTGGCGTCTGCTGGCGGTGGAAAGCCAGCCGGGCAACAGCAAGAGCAGCCACTGGCAACTGTTTGTCACCTGCGATGGCAGCGCCCTGCTGGGACGCACGCTGCAAGAGGCCAACACCCGTGCCGAAGCGGCCCCGCTGGCAGGGGAAGCGGCCACGGTGCAAGCCCGCATCTTTGCCCTCGATCCCCGCACCCAGCTGCAAGATGGCAACCTGCTGTGGCGCCATGATCTGGTGCTGGACAACGGTGCCTATCGCACCGTCCCGCTCACGGTACAAAAGGTGGATGACACCTACCTGCTGAGCGGCCCTCGCGCCCGGGTCGTGGATGGCACGGCGCCGGCAACCGTTCCCTTTAGCAGCCCTGATGTCGATGGCTTCCAGCTGGATCACCAGCAGCCCGCCTTCCTTGATATCAATGGCTACTACCATCTGGATCTGGCCCAGCGCCATGTGGAATCTCTTGGCTACCCAACGCTGATGGGCGGCCCCCTGGCCATCGATACCGATGCTGGGGAGCAGGACAACTCTCTCTATGACCCCTTCCTGCGCCGGTTGGAGATTGGCCGGATCGGGGTGCCCGATGCCGAAGATCCCATGGTGATCTGGCACGAGTTTGGCCATGCGGTGCAGCACCATATCCTGCCCGACATGGGAGACGAGGGTGACTGGGGCGCCATCGGCGAGGGCTTTAGCGACTATCTGGCCGCCAGCTGGCGCCAGCGCAGCCCCGAAGCTCGCCAGTTTGAGCCTTTCATGGTCTTCAACTGGGATGCCAGGATCAGCGGCCGGACGCCGCGTCAGCTCGATGACCTGCGAGCGCGCTATCACCCGGGCTTCCTCTATCCGGCTCACCTCACCATCAACGGCAGCAACGGTGACCAGCTATGGGGCACCCCGCTCTTCACCGCGCTGCGCCAGGCCGTTGAACAGTATGGCGAGGTAGCCCGTGACGAGTTCGATGCCCTGCTGATTGAATCCCACTTCGGCCTCGGCCCGCAGATGCGGATGCCCCAGCTGGCGCGGGTCACCGTGGATACCGCCAACCGCCTCTATCCGGATCGCAGCTACGGCAAGCTGCTGGAGCAGGCCTTCCGCCACCACGCCCTGCTGCCCACTCCCATCGCGGCCCGTCTCGCCGATGACAGCTACCTGCTGCCCGGGGAGAAAAAGAGCCTCGCCATCGAATTGACCAACCAGAGCGGCCGCCCCCTGACCGTGGCTGACGCCAGCGTGCTACCGACCAAGGGGATCATGGGTGACGGTCACTGGCAGGGAGAGCTCAAAGCCAATGGCACCGCCCGCTGGACCCTGCCGCTGGAAGCGGCGAGCAACCTGACCTGTGGCGAGACAGTCACCTTGCCGCTGCAGTTCCAGCTCACCCTGCCCAGCCCCACCGAGCGCCAGACCCGCCTTGACCTGCAACTGCCGATTGGTGAACCGCTCTGGCAGCGGGCCATCGGCCAGGGTGGCCAGATCAAGGATGCGGTGAGCAATGAACGGCACGGCCTGTCCCGTTTTACTCTCACCCTGCCCGAGAGCAAGGCCCGCATCGACAGCGGATTCGTGGTCGCCCTCGATCTGGAGCACAGCAAGCTGGAGCAGTTGGAGATCTGGCTCACCTCCCCTTACGGCACCCGGATCAGTCTGTGGAACAAGGGCTACGCCAGCCATACCCGGCTCAAGGGGGAGTTCCCCCGTGAACTGGTACCGTTCGAATCGCTGGATAAGCTCCACGGCGAACCGCTCGCTGGCCGCTGGCTGCTGGAGATCAACGATACCAGCGCCGGTGACACCGGTCAGTTGCGCAACTGGCGTGTCGCCCAGCAAGTCGGCGCCCGCTGCGACAAGGATGAAGCCCTGCCCAACACCGGCATCATTCCCCTTGAGCAGGATGAAGGGGGTGGCGGCACGACTTCCCCCCTGCTGCTGTTGCTGGCCCTCTGGCCCCGCCTCTGGCGCCGGAGCACCCCGCGCCGTTGAACCCTGTACCACGGGGGGTAACCGCCCCCGTGAACCTGTGACCGAATCAAGGAATGTGAAGTGAAACCATCCGTACTGGTTATTGCAACCCTCTCAGCCCTGCTCAGCGCCTGTGGCGGCGGGGAAGATAACGCACCACTGGCAATCCCGGACTATCGGGTCAATGTCGCCCTGCCGAGCGCCGGTACCCTGTGCGCCGATCTGGATCAGAACTGGCAATGTGATCTCGCCGATCCCGCCGTCAGCGGCGAAGGGACGGTGGCCCTCATCAGCCGTTCGGCCAACATCGTCAACTCGCCCCTGCTATTCGTACCACTCGCCGGAGGGCTGCTGCTGGCGCATCCGGCCGTCAAAGGGGAGCCACAACGGCTGCAACCGACGCTGCTCAGCACACTTTGGCAGAGCCGCATTGCCGAAGGGGTGGCCGCCGATCGCGCACTGGCGCAACTGTTGGCCGATCTCGCGCCGCTGCAACCAGGCAGCGACCGCGCGGCCCTCGCAGGTCTCGGCCAGTTTGATCAGGCGCTGCAGCAGGTGGCGATCAGCTTGCAGCAAGAGGCCCGCACGCGCCTTGCCACCGCCAAGGAGACCCAATTGCTCACCACCAGCTATCGCGCCATCAGCCTGATGCTGGAGCAATTGGCTCAAGAGTGGCAGCGCAACGGCCAGTTTACTGAAGAGACCCAAAGCGAGCTTCTGACCCTGCTGGTGCAACAGCAGCCACGCAACCTGCTGACCGTCACCGGCGTCACCACCTTCAGCGATGGCAACGATCCGCTGCTGGAACAGGAACCCGCCGACTATCCGGGACAAGATGCCAGCTGGAATCGCACTCGTCCCCAGCTTGCCTATCGCAAACTCGATGATCGCGGTCAGGTGCTCCCCGACAACGCGCCGAGCTGGCAGTGCGTCAAGGATCTCAATACCGGTCTGGTGTGGGAGGTCAAATCGGACGATCCCTTGAGCCCGGCCTGGAAAAGCAGACCCTTTGCCTATGAGGATGAGCAGTTCAAGGCGACCGCAGGCGAGCAGCAAGCGGCCTACCAGCATATTCATAACAGGATCGAACAGCTCACCGCCGAAGGAGATCTGGCGGCCCTCGCCCGGGCACAGGCGCTGACCACCATGCTGACCACCCGCGCGTATCAGCAGTGGCTCAATGGCGAGCAGCGCTGCGGCATCAGCCAGTGGCGGCTGCCCACCATGGGTGAACTGATGTCACTGATGCACTACGGTAGCCTGGCCAAGGACCCGCTGGGTCAGCGTATCATCGTGGATACCCGTTACTTCCCGGATATCGCCCCCTCGGAAGATGACACCTACGATGGCTACTACTGGAGCTCCACCAGCAACACCGCCCAGCGCTTCTCCGGTGGCCCCATCAGCAAACGCACGGCCCTGTTCCTGGGAGAAGATGCGGGCACCACCTATCCCGCATTGGTTCAGCAAGATGACTATGTCGAACTGATGCAGGTGCGACTGGTCTCCACTCCCCAATAATCCGAGGAATATCATGAGCCTTTATCGTTTTTCGTTCGCCATGCTGGCACTGCTGGCCCCCCTTGCCCACGGCGCTGCCATTTGTGATGACACCATGGATCGCACTGCACCCTCTGCCCGTTTTCTTGACCATGGCAACGGCACCGTCACCGATCAACACACCGGCCTCACCTGGATGCGCTGCAAACTGGGGCAAACATGGAATGGCAGTAGTTGCCTGGGGGAACCGACCACTTACTACTGGCAGCAGGGGTTGCAAGTGGCGGAGCGGATCCGCAGTGACAGCAGCCATGCTCTCTATCACTTCGGCGGTGTCAGCCAGTGGCGCCTGCCCGACATCAAGGAGTTAGCGACCCTAGTCGAGCATGCCTGCTACAAGCCCTCTCTCAATGAAGCCATTTTCCCGCGCGCCATGGCGGGAGATGGTAAAGAGGTCAACGACGGCTACGTCTATCTGATGAGCAGCACGGTGGCCTCCGCCAATGGCCAGCGGGCGTATCTGGATATCACCTCGGGAGATATCGGTTTTCGCGTCATTGGCGCCTACCCGGATCAGATTTTGCTGGTCGCCAATAAACCCTGACCGCCCCACTTTCGAAACCGGAACGTTATGACTGGAGAGGCTTGCGAGCCTCTCTTTTTATTGCCAATGCCATAGCCCCTATCTCACCCGCCATCACGCTCTTCATCCACCTATGCTCCCTGCCCGCGATACCGACCTGATTCGGCTTCGCACGCGACATTTACCTCTTTCAGGTGATGGCGAGGAACAGCTTTCTGCTCTTTCCAAGCCTTTCCTGCCTGCCATAACCAGTAAAAAAGTGCGCTCCTTAACAGAATTTAATTTCCAGTTAACAGATTAATAATTAACTCGTAAAAATGGCATGTAAATCAGTGCGAAAGTGTCATAATGCGTAACGTCATTGTTAAGTCGCATGATTAATTTGGTTAGGAAAAACCTCTATGTTTGCTGATATTTCTGCTCAACATTGGGCTTTTGCCATTTATGTCATAGGTGCCATCGCTATCTGTTTGACGATGATAGGTCTCGCCGCGCTGCTGGGGGGACGCGCCTATGGTCGTGCCAAAAACAAGCCCTTCGAATCTGGCATTGACTCGGTTGGCACTGCCCGCCTGCGTTTTTCCGCCAAGTTCTATCTGGTTGCCATGTTCTTCGTCATCTTCGACGTCGAGGCACTCTATCTTTTCGCCTGGTCTGTCTCCGTTCGCGAAACAGGCTGGGTCGGTTTTATTGAAGCCGCTATTTTCATCACGCTGCTCTTAATCGGTCTGATCTACCTGTGGCGCATCGGCGCCCTGGAGTGGTCACCGCGCAAGCCGCAGCTGAACGATAAAAAAACTGATTGAACCACAGACCCTTTCCTTGAGGTTGCACCATGAAGTACACCCTGACCCGGATTGACCCGGATGCGCCGGTTGAGCGCTATCCCCAGGAGCAGCGCCAGACCGTCGATGATCCGCTGGCGCAAGAAGCGACGCGCGGCATCATGATGGGCCGTCTCGAGGAGGTGCTGCAAGACACTGTCAATTGGGGCCGCAAGAACTCCCTCTGGCCCTACAACTTTGGTATCTCCTGCTGCTACGTGGAGATGTGTACCGCCTTCACCTCCCCCCATGACGTAGCCCGCTTCGGCGCCGAAGTTATCCGAGCCTCGCCCCGTCAGGCCGATTTCATGGTGATTGCAGGGACGCCCTTCATCAAGATGGCGCCGGTCATTCAACGACTGTACGAGCAACTGCTCGAACCCAAGTGGGTGATCTCCATGGGTGCCTGTGCCAACTCCGGTGGTATGTATGACATCTACTCGGTAGTACAGGGTGTCGACAAGTTCCTGCCGGTCGATGTCTACATTCCGGGTTGCCCGCCCCGTCCCGAAGCCTTTTTGCAAGCCCTGATGCTGCTGCAGGACTCCATCGGCAAAGAGCGCCGCCCCCTATCTTGGACGGTAGGCGATCAGGGGATCTACCGTCCCCAGATGCAAGCCGAAAAAGAGCGCAAGCGCGGCGAGCGGATCAATGTGACCAACCTGCGTACGCCGGATGAGATCTGACCATGAAACTGACTCGTGATTTTCCCAGCAATTACGCCATGGCCCAGTGGCAGCCCAGCGACCACCAGGATGCCAAAATCATTGGCGAACTGTTTGCCTACTTCGGAGCCGAGCACTTCACTGTGCAAAGCACCCGTACTGGCGTGCCGGTGGTCTGGCTCCCTCGCGAGCTGCTGCAAGACGTGATTGGCTTCCTGCGCAAGGTACCCTCTCCGTTCGTGATGCTGTTTGATCTCAGCGCCACCGACGAGCGGCTGCGCAGCCATCGCGACGGCCTGCCCCCCAGTGACTTCACCGTCTTCTATCACCTCATCTCCATCGACCGTAACGCTGATGTGATGTTGAAAGTGGCGCTGACCGAGAGTGACCTGCACCTGCCCACCATTACCAACCACTTCCCCAATGCCAACTGGTACGAGCGGGAAGTGTGGGACCTGATGGGCATTACCTTCGACGGTCACCCCCATCTGACCCGCATCATGATGCCCAAAAACTGGCAGGGTCACCCGCTGCGTAAGGATTACCCGGCGCGCGCCACTGAATTTGATCCCTTCATGCTCGATGCCGCCAAACAGGACATGGAGCAGGAGAACCTGCTGTTCAAACCGGAAGAGTGGGGCCTGGCCCGTGGTAACGAGAACGAGGACTACATGTTCCTCAACCTCGGCCCCAACCACCCCTCTGCCCACGGCGCCTTCCGGCTGGTGTTGCAACTTGACGGGGAAGAGATCCGCAACTGCGTGCCCGACATTGGCTACCACCATCGTGGTGCCGAGAAGATGGGCGAGCGCCAGTCCTGGCACAGCTACATCCCCTATACCGACCGGGTCGAGTATCTGGGCGGTGTAATGAATAACCTCCCCTATGTGCTGGCAGTCGAGAAGCTGGCCGGTATCAAGGTGCCGCAGCGGGTCGACATGATCCGGGTGATGATGGCGGAGCTGTTCCGCATCCAGAGCCACCTGCTGTTCCTCGGTACCTATATTCAGGACGTGGGGGCCATGACTCCGGTCTTCTTCACCTTCACCGACCGGCAGAAGGTCTACACCATCATCGAAGCGATCACCGGCGCCCGCATGCACCCGGCTTGGTTCCGTATTGGCGGCGTGGCGCACGATCTGCCGGTAGGCTGGGCTCGTCTCATCCAGGAGAACCTGCTGAACTGGCTGCCCAAGCGGCTGATGGATTACGAAAAAGCGGCGATGCGCAACAGTATCTTGCGCGGCCGCACCATAGGCGTCGCCCCCTATACCACTGAGCAGGCATTAGCGTGGGGCGTCACCGGCGGCGGTCTGCGCGCCACCGGCCTCAACTTCGACGTGCGCAAATGGCGCCCTTACTCCGGCTACGATCAGTTCGAGTTCGAGGTGCCGGTCGGTGCCAATGGTGATGTTTACGACCGCGGAATGATGCGCTTCGAAGAGATGCGCCAGAGCCTGCGTATCATAGAGCAGTGTGTGAATAACATGCCTGAGGGGCCCTTCAAGGCGGATCACCCGCTCACCACCCCGCCGCCAAAAGATCGCACTCTGCAAGATATAGAGACCCTGATCACCCACTTCCTGCAAGTGTCCTGGGGCCCGGTAATGCCGGCCGCCGAATCCTTCCAGATGATCGAGGCGACCAAGGGGATCAACAGCTATTACCTGACCAGCGATGGCTCCACCATGAGCTACCGGACCCGGATCCGCACCCCGAGCTTTGCTCACCTGCAACAGATCCCCTCGGTGATCAAGAACAGCATGGTGTCGGATCTCATTGCCTACCTGGGCAGTATCGATTTCGTTATGTCGGATGTGGACCGTTAAGTAACCGCTGGGTGTCCGCCTGATGGGGACAGCCACGGATTACGAGACAACAGGACTCGCAGTTAAAGGACAAGCCACAAAAGGTCAAGTCATGAGCCAGCAATGTCAGTGTCACAATAATCAGACCCCAAAGGGGCAAGGGGCTTGCAGCAGCAAACAGAGCGATTTCGTTCTGAGCCAGGCTGAACGCGATGCCATTGAACACGAGAAACATCACTACGAAGATCCCCGCGCCGCCAGTATCGAAGCGCTCAAGATCGTGCAGCAGGCCAGAGGCTGGGTACCGGACGGTGCCATTCATGCCATCGCGGCCGAGCTCGGCATTCCTGCCAGCGATGTCGAGGGGGTCGCCACCTTCTATAGCCAAATCTTCCGCCAGCCAGTAGGGCGCCACATCATCCGGGTCTGCGACAGCATGGTCTGCTACATCAATGGCCATGAAGAGCTGATGGCCGGTCTCAAAGAGGTGATGAACCTCGGCCCGGGTCAAACCACGCCTGACGGCCGCTTCACCCTGCTGCCGGTCTGCTGCCTTGGCAACTGCGACAAGGGGCCAGCCATCATGATCGATGACGACACCTATGGCGGCCTCGATCCGGTGACATTGCTGAAAACGCTGGAGGCGTATCCATGAGCCAGCCTCAGAGCAAAATGCTCGCCTCTCTTGGCACCGCCAACCGCACTGCCCGCGCCGCCGACACCCACCCCCTCACTTGGCGGTTGCGGGACGACGGCCAGCCGGTGTGGCTGGATGAATACCAGAGCAAGCAGGGCTATGAAGCCGCGCGCAAAGCGCTTGGCCAGATGAGCCCGGACGAGATCGTCAGCACCGTCAAGGATGCCGGTCTCAAGGGGCGTGGCGGCGCAGGCTTCCCCACCGGGGTTAAGTGGGGGCTGATGCCCAAAGACGAGAGCATGAACATCCGTTACCTGCTCTGCAACGCCGATGAGATGGAGCCCAACACCTGGAAAGATCGCCTGCTGATGGAGCAACTTCCCCATCTATTGATCGAGGGGATGATCATCTCGGCACGAGCGCTCAAGGCCTATCGCGGCTACATCTTCCTGCGCGGCGAATACGTGGATGCCGCCATCAACCTGCGCAGGGCCGTAGAAGAGGCAAAAGCAGCAGGCCTGCTTGGCAAAAACATTCTCGGCTCGGGCTTTGACTTCGAGCTGTTCGTCCATACCGGCGCCGGTCGCTACATCTGTGGCGAAGAGACGGCCCTGATCAACTCGCTGGAAGGGCGCCGCGCTAACCCGCGCGCCAAACCGCCATTCCCCGCCGTCTCCGGCGTCTGGGGCAAGCCTACCTGCGTCAACAACGTCGAAACCCTCTGCAACGTCCCCGCCATCATCGGCAACGGCGTGGCCTGGTATCAGGGGCTGGCGCTGCCGGGCTCGGAAGATCACGGCACCAAGCTGATGGGTTTCTCCGGCAAGGTGAACAACCCCGGGGTCTGGGAGCTGCCTTTTGGCATCACCGCCCGCGAGCTGTTTGAAAACTATGCCGGCGGCATGAAGAGCGGCTATCGCCTGAAAGCCTGGCAACCGGGGGGCGCCGGTACCGGCTTCCTGCTGCCTGAGCACCTCGATGCCCGGATGTATACCGCAGGCATCGGCAAGATGGGCACCCGAATGGGAACTGGTCTTGCCATGGCGGTGGATGACTCCATCAGCATGGTGAGCCTGCTGCGCAATATGGAGGAGTTCTTCGCTCGCGAATCCTGCGGCTGGTGCACCCCCTGCCGCGACGGCCTGCCCTGGAGCGTCAAACTGCTGCGGGCACTGGAGCGTGGTGAGGGGCAATCCGGCGATCTGGCCACCCTGGAGCAACTCTGCAGCTTCCTGGGCCCGGGCAAAACCTTCTGTGCCCATGCTCCGGGCGCCGTCGAACCGCTCGCCAGCGCAATCAAATATTTCCGCTCCGAATTCGAGGCAGGGATCAAGGGCGCGGGTGACAACCACAAGCCATTTAAAGGGATCCAGCCCAATCTGCTGGGCGAACGCTGGTAACAACACCACCGATTTCACAAAACAGGTTTCAGGGAAGTTGTATGGCAACCATTTATGTAGACGGTAAAGAGTTCGAGGTAGACGGGGCAGACAACCTGCTGCAAGCCTGTCTGTCACTGGGTCTGGACGTCCCCTATTTTTGCTGGCATCCGGCGCTGGGTAGCGTCGGCGCCTGCCGCCAGTGCGCGGTCAAGCAGTATCAGAATGCCGACGACAAGCGCGGTCGTCTGGTCATGTCCTGCATGACCCCCTCTACCGATGGCACTTATATCTCCATCGAAGATGAAGAGGCAAAAGAGTTTCGCAAGTGCGTGGTGGAGTGGCAGATGACCAACCACCCCCACGACTGCCCGGTCTGTGAAGAGGGGGGCGCCTGCCACCTGCAGGACATGACGGTGATGACCGGCCACAACAGCCGTCGCTACCGCTTCACCAAGCGCACCCACCAGAATCAGGAGCTGGGCCCCTTCATCAATCACGAGATGAACCGCTGCATCGCCTGCTATCGCTGCGTCCGTTATTACAAGGATTATGCCGGTGGCGAGGATCTCGGAGTCTACGGTGCCCACGACAACGTCTATTTCGGCCGGGTCGAAGATGGCACCCTGGAGAGCGAATTTTCCGGCAACCTGGTGGAGGTCTGCCCCACCGGCGTCTTCACCGACAAGACCCACTCCGAGCGCTACAACCGCAAGTGGGACATGCAGTTCGCCCCCAGCATCTGCCAGCAATGTTCCGTGGGCTGCAACATCAGCCCGGGTGAGCGTTATGGCGAGCTGCGCCGCATCGAAAACCGCTTCCACGGCAGCCTCAACCACTACTTCCTCTGTGACCGTGGCCGCTTTGGCTATGGCTACGTCAATCTGGCGGATCGCCCGCGTCAGCCGCTGCTCAAAGATGGCAACGACCAGCTGACCATCACAGTCGATGGCGCCCTCAACCGCGCAGCCGATGCCCTGCGCACCGCCAATGGCCTCATCGGCATCGGCTCGCCCCGCGCCTCGCTGGAGAGCAACTTTGCCCTGCGCGAGCTGGTGGGTGAAGGCAACTTCTACGCTGGCGTCGAGCAGGCCGAATGGGCCTGTCAGCTGAAGATGCTGCAGATCCTGCAACAGGGCGGCGTGCCGACCCCGAGCCTGCGGGACATGGAAGAGGCTGACGCCATTCTGCTGCTCGGCGAAGATGTCACCATGAGCGCCGCTCGTATCGCGCTGGCGCTGCGTCAGGCGGTCAAGGGCAAGGCTCGCGAGCTGGCCCGCAAGATGAAGGTCGATCTGTGGCAAGTCGCTGCCGTTCAGACCCTGGGTCAGAACGAGCGCTACCCGCTGCTCATCACCAGTCTCGACACCACCCGTCTTGACGATGTAGCGGCCGACAAGCTGCACGCCCCCTACGCCGATCAGGCGCGCCTTGGCTTTGCCATCGCCAACCTGCTCGACCCGAGCGCACCGGCCGTAACCGATCTCTGCCCCGAGCAACAGGCACAAGCGGCTCGCTGGGCCGAACTGCTGGGCAACGCCAAAAAGCCGCTCATCATTGCAGGTTCCAGTGCCCGCGATGTGGCATTGGTCGACGCGGCCAGCAACATTGCCCGCGCCCTGAAAGGCCGTGGACTGGCAGCCAGCATCGCGCTGGTTGGCCAGGAGGCCAACTCGCTGGGTCTGGCCATGCTGGGCGCTCAAGCATTGTCAGACAAGCCGCTTGAAGCCGCCCTTGAGCGTATCGAGGCCGAAGAGGGGCTGGCGCTGGTCACCCTGGAGAACGATCTCTACCGCCGCGCACCGCGCAACCGGGTGGACGCAGCGCTGGCCCGGCTGCAACACCTGCTGGTCATCGACCATCAGGCGACCCTGACCGCCAACAAGGCCGATCTGGTGCTGCCTGCGGCCAGTTTTGCCGAGGCCGATGGCACCCTGGTCAATATGGAAGGGCGCGCCCAGCGCTTCTTCCAGGTCTATGCGCCCGCCTTCTACAACGCCGACATTCAGGTGCGTGAAGGGTGGCGCTGGCTGGCTGCGCTGCAAGGGGCGCTCGAGCACAAGCCGCTGCGCTGGCAGACCTATGAACAGATAAGCCATGACTGCGCCACCAGCCATCCGCTGCTAGCCACCATGCTGGAAGCGGCGCCCAACGCGGGCTTGCGCATTCGTGGCATGCGGTTGGCTCGTGAGCCACACCGCTACAGCGGTCGCACCTCCATGCTGGCGGATCAGAACGTCAGCGAGCCGCGGGTGGCGCAAGATCCCGACTCCCCCTTCAACTTCTCCATGGAAGGGTATGCCGGTGCCCGCCAGAACATGCCGCAAGTGCCCTTTGCCTGGGCACCGGGCTGGAACTCCCCCTCTGCCTGGAACAAGTTCCAGGATGAAGTCGGTGGTCATCTGCGTGCTGGCGATCCGGGTCGCCGTCTGCTGGAAGTAAACGACCAGCAAACAGAAGGTAAAGAGCCGCTCGGCTGGTTTGCCACCATCCCCGCCCCCTTCAAGGCCGCAGAGGCACTGCAGGTAGTCAATTATGCCCAGCTGTTTGGCGGCGAGGAGCTGTCGGCCCGCAGCCCGGTGATTCAGGCCCGCATGAACGAACCCGAGCTGGTGCTAAATCCGGCAGATGCACAGCGTCTGGCCCTCCATGGGGGCAGTCAGGTCTCATTCTCCTGGGGCGGTAGCCACTGGCAACTGCGCCTGCGTCTTAGTGCACAGCTGAGCGCCGGTCTGGTGGGGCTCCCCCTTGGGGTGAACGGCCTGCCAACGGCCCTGCAACAGATCTTTATCACTAACCTGCAGGAGGTGATCGCATGAGCGAGTCGCTGATCGATCTGTTGCTGGAGGTGGGCAAGGCACTGATCGTGCTGGTGGGGATCGTAGGGGCTGGCGCCTTCATGAGCTTCATCGAGCGCCGTCTGCTGGCCCTGTGGCAGGATCGCTACGGCCCCAACCGGGTGGGGCCGTTTGGTCTGCTCCAGCTGGCCGCCGACATGATCAAGATGTTCTTCAAGGAGGACTGGATCCCGCCGTTCGCCGATCGCCGGATCTTTATCCTGGCCCCCATCATCGCCTTCACCGCCTTTATTCTGGCGTTTGCGGTGGTGCCTATCACCCCCACCTGGGGCGTGGCGGATCTCAACGTGGGGCTGCTCTACATCCTGGCCATCGCGGGGCTGGCGGTCTATGCGGTGCTGTTCGCCGGTTGGTCGAGCAACAACAAATACTCCCTGCTCGGCAGCTTGCGCGCCTCGGCCCAGACCCTCTCCTACGAGGTGTTTCTCGGGCTCTCCTTGATGGGGATCGTGATCCAGACCGGCAGCTTCAACCTGCGGGATATCGTCGAGGCGCAGGCAGACCTGTGGAACGTGGTGCCCCAGATCCTGGGCTTTGTCACCTTCCTGTTTGCCGGTGTCGCCGTCACCCACCGTCACCCGTTTGACCAGCCGGAAGCCGAGCAGGAGCTCGCCGACGGCTATCACATCGAGTATGCGGGGATGAAGTGGGGTCTCTTCTTCGTGGGCGAATATATCGGCATAGTGCTGATCTCTTCGCTCATCGTGACCCTCTTCTTCGGTGGCTGGCATGGCCCCTGGTTGCCCCCCTTCATCTGGTTTGCGCTGAAGACCGCCTGTTTCATGGTGTTCTTCATCCTGCTGCGGGCTTCCCTGCCTCGCCCGCGCTTTGACCAGGTGATGTCGTTTGGCTGGAAAGTCTGCTTGCCGCTGACCCTGATCAATATGCTGATCACCGCGGCAGTTGTACTGATAAGTACGCAGTGAGGCACTCATTATGAAAATTTTTAGCATTATTCAGGGTGTCGGCACCCAGTTACGCAGCCTGGCCATGGTCTTCTCCCATGCCTGGCGGCCCCGTGAAACCCTGAGCTATCCGGAAGAGGCTGTCTATGCGGCCCCCCGCTACCGCGGTCGCATCGTACTGACCCGTGACCCCGACGGGGACGAGCGCTGCGTGGCCTGCAACCTCTGTGCGGTCGCCTGCCCGGTCGGCTGCATCTCGCTGCAAAAGTCCGAGCGGGAAGATGGTCGCTGGTATCCGGAGTTCTTTCGCATCAACTTCTCTCGCTGCATCTTCTGCGGCCTGTGTGAAGAGGCTTGCCCCACTACCGCCATCCAGCTGACGCCGGATTTCGAGATGGGTGAGTATCGCCGCCAGGATCTGGTGTATGAGAAGGAAGATCTGCTGATCAGCGGGCCCGGCAAATACCCGGACTACAACTTCTATCGCATGAGCGGGATGGCCATCGACGGTAAACCGAAAGGGGATGCCGAAAACGAAGCCAAACCCATCGATGTCAAGAGCCTGCTGCCCTGAGGAGTCAATCATGGAACTGGCATTTTATGCCTCGGCCCTGGTGGCCGTTTACAGCACGCTGCGGGTGATCAGCACCAGCAATCCGATGCATGCGCTGCTCAATCTCATCATCTCCCTCATCGCCGTGGCCATGATCTTCTTCTGCCTGGGCGCCGCCTTTGCGGGCGCTCTGCAGGTGATCGTCTACGCAGGTGCCATCATGGTGCTGTTCGTGTTCGTGGTGATGATGCTGAACTTGGGAACGGCGCAAGTGCAGGAGAAGAACTGGCTTACCCCCATGACCTGGGTTGGCCCTGCCCTGCTCTCGCTGGTGCTGCTGGGCTTTCTGGCCCACGGTATTCTCGGCGTGACCGGGGGCCTGATCGGGGTGACCGAGGTGACTGCCAAGCAGGTCGGTATCGAGCTCTTTGGCCCCTATGTACTGGCTGTCGAGCTCGCCTCCATCCTGCTGCTGGCCGGTCTGGTGACCGCCTACCATCTGGGTCGGGAAGAGAAGAACGGTGAAGTGCTCTCGGTCCCTCGCACAGCATCCCGCTCTGCACAAGAAGGAGATCAGCAATGAATGGAATCCCTATGGAACACGGGCTTTTGCTGGCCGCGGTGCTGTTCTGCATCGGCTTGTGCGGTCTGCTGATCCGCCGCAACCTGCTCTACATCCTGATGAGTATCGAGATCATGATGAATGCCTCGGCACTGGCGTTTGTGGTGGCGGGTAGCCGCTGGGCCCAGGCCGATGGCCAGATCATGTACATCTTGGTGATTTCTCTGGCGGCAGCAGAGGCCAGTATCGGCCTCGCCCTGTTACTGCTGCTCTATCGTCGTTACCACACCCTGAACGTGGACATTGTGAGCGAGATGCGCGGATGAGCCTCTTATACCTGACTTTTCTATTTCCGCTGCTGGGATGGCTGGTGCTGGCCTTCTCCCTCGGCCGGTTTGGCGAGCGTACCTCGGCACTGATCGGGGTGGGCTCCATTGGCCTGTCGGCCCTCACCACACTCTGGGTCGGCATCGACTTTCTGGGCAACCCGCCCGAGGGGGGCGTCTATGTCCAGCGCCTGTGGCAATGGATGGCGGTGGGCAACTTTACCCCGAGCTTATCTCTGGCACTGGATGGCCTGTCGCTGACCATGCTGGGGGTGGTGACCGGGGTCGGTTTCTTCATTCACCTGTTTGCCTCCTGGTATATGCGCGGAGAAGAGGGTTACTCCCGCTTCTTCACCTACACCAACCTCTTTATCGCCAGCATGCTGTTTCTGGTGCTGGCCGATGACCTGCTGTTTGTCTACCTCGGCTGGGAAGGTGTGGGGCTGTGCAGCTATCTGCTGATCGGTTTCTACTACAAGGATCGCAACAACGGCGCGGCAGCCCTCAAGGCCTTTATCGTGACCCGGGTGGGTGATGTCTTCCTCGCCATTGGCCTGTTTATCCTCTACCGGGAACTGGGCACCCTCAATATCCACGAGCTGCTGGTGCGGGCGCCGACCATGTTTGCCGAGGGCTCCCCTGCCCTGTCGCTGGCCTGCCTGATGCTCTTGGGTGGTGCGGTCGGCAAATCGGCCCAGCTGCCGCTGCAAACCTGGCTGGCGGATGCGATGGCAGGCCCGACCCCGGTCTCTGCGCTGATCCACGCAGCCACCATGGTGACCGCCGGTGTCTATCTGATTGCCCGTACCCACGGCCTGTTCCTGCTGGCACCGGAGATCCTCCATCTGGTCGGGCTGGTTGGCGCCATCACCCTAGTGCTGGCAGGTTTTGCGGCGCTGGTTCAGACCGACATCAAGCGGATCCTCGCCTACTCCACCATGAGCCAGATTGGCTACATGTTCCTGGCACTGGGGGTCGGCGCATGGGAAGGGGCCATCTTCCACCTGATGACCCACGCCTTCTTCAAGGCGCTGCTGTTCCTCTCCGCCGGTGCCGTCATCGTTGCCTGCCACCACGAGCAGAACATCTTCAAGATGGGCGGCCTGCGCAAGAGCCTGCCGCTGGTTTATGCCTGCTTCCTGGTGGGTGGCTCTGCGCTGGCGGCATTGCCACTGGTCACCTCCGGTTTCTACAGTAAGGACGCCATCCTGTGGCAAGTAGAAGCCTCTGGCCAAAGCGCTCTGCTGTGGGCAGGCTTGGTGGGGGCATTCCTCACCTCGCTCTATACCTTCCGGCTGATCTTTATCGCCTTCCATGGCCAAGAGCAGACCAAAGCCCATGCGGGCCACGGTCTGGCTCATCACTTGCCGCTGCTGGTATTGCTGGTGCTTTCCACTGGCATCGGGGCGCTGATCACCCCGCCGCTAGCTGGGGTACTGCCGGCAGGCCCCGGGGATCATATCGAAGAGGGTCGCCATGCGCTGGAGATCACCTCTGGCATCATTGCTATCGCAGGGATTGCACTGGCGGCCTTGCTGTTCCTCGGTGAGCGCCGACTGGCCACCTCGATTGCCAACAGTGCACCGGGCCGCCTGCTCAGCACCCTCTGGTTCAACGCCTGGGGCTTTGACTGGCTCTATGACCAGCTGTGGGTCAAACCCTATCTGCTGGCTACCCGGCTGCTGGCCAGGGATCCACTGGACCGCACCATGGAACTGCCCGCCTGGTTTGCCCTGCGTGGCAACCAGCTGCTGGCCTGGACCGTGACCGGCAAATTACGCTGGTATGCCGCCTCCATGGGGATCGGCGCCGTGCTGGTGCTGGCGCTGTTGCTGCTGGGGTAACGCGATGAACAACCGGACAATCATACAGCCAGGCTGTTTGCTCTCCCTGATGGAACAGGGAGCGCAATCTCATATGAACTTGAACGAGAGCTGATACCGTGACCTTACTCTGGATCTTGCTAATTCCTTTTATCGGCGGCTTGCTCTGCTGGCAGATGGAGCGTCTCGGCGGGCAGTTTGTCCGCTGGGTAGCCCTCATCTCCATGAGCGCCAGCCTGCTGCTCTCCTGCGCCATCTGGCTCGGCAGTGACTTCTCGCTTGCCACGACCGGCCTCGACAGTGCTGGCGTCACCGGTGCCGCCTCCGCCTGGGCCGCCGAGTGGCGTCTTCCGTGGATCCCCCGCTTTGGCATCTCTTTGCATCTGGCGGTGGATGGCCTGTCGCTCTTGATGGTGATCCTCACCTGCTTTATCGGGGTGCTGGCCATCCTCTGTTCGTGGAAAGAGATCGTGCAGCGCATCGGCTTCTTCCACCTCAACCTGCTGTGGATCCTGGGCGGGGTGCTCGGCGTCTTCATGGCGCTGGACCTGTTCCTCTTCTTCTTTTTCTGGGAGATGATGCTGGTCCCCATGTACTTCCTGATTGCGCTGTGGGGCCACTCGGTCACTGACGGCAAATCACGGATCAACGCCGCGACCAAGTTCTTTATCTACACCCAGGTGAGTGGCCTGATCATGTTGGTGGCCATCATCGGGCTGGTGCTGACCCACCAGCATGCGACCGGTGTCTTCACCTTCAACTATCTGGAGCTGCTCAACACCCCGATGAGCAACAGCGTTGAGTGGTTGCTGATGCTGGGCTTCTTCATCGCCTTCGCGGTCAAGATGCCGCTGGTGCCGCTGCACGGCTGGCTGCCGGATGCCCACAGTCAGGCGCCGACCGCAGGTTCGGTGGATCTCGCCGGTATTTTGCTCAAAACCGCCGCCTACGGTCTGCTGCGTTTTGCCTTGCCGCTCTTCCCCGAAGCGTCCGCCGAATTTGCTCCATACGCCATGGTGCTTGGCCTGATCGGTATCGTCTATGGAGCCATCGTGGCCTTTGCCCAGACCGACATCAAACGGCTGGTGGCCTACACCAGCATCTCCCACATGGGCTTTGTGATGATCGCCATCTACTCGGGTAGCGAAGTGGCCCTGCAGGGCGCCGTGGTGCAGATGATCGCCCACGGTCTCTCCGCTGCCGGCCTCTTTATCCTCTGCGGTCAGCTCTACGAGCGGTTGCACACTCGGGATCTGCGCCTGATGGGCGGCCTGTGGGGGCGCCTGCGCTATCTGCCCGGTGTGATGCTGTTCTTCTCGGTGGCATCACTCGGCATGCCGGGCACCGGCAACTTCGTCGGCGAATTCCTGATCCTGGTCGGCAGCTTCCAGGTTGCCCCGGTTATCACGGCAGTTGCCACCTTCGGTCTGGTGCTGGCCTCGGTCTACTCCCTTATCATGTTGCAGCGCGCCTGCTTTGGCCCCGCCAATGATGAGAGCATGCTCAAGGGGCTTGATCGCCGTGAACTGACCATGATGATGGTGATCGCGGGCCTGCTGGTACTGCTTGGCCTCTATCCCCAACCCGTGATTGATACCGCCAGCAGCAGCCTTATCAACGTGCTGCACTGGTATCTGCTGCCGACTGCTGGAGCCCTGCAATGACTTTCTCCGCTTCCCAACTGCTGGCACTGCTTCCCCTGCTGTTGACCACCGGGGCCATGGCGGCCCTGATGCTGGCCATCGCCTGGCGCCGCTGTGTCACCACCGCCTTTACCGTGACCATTGTTGGCCTCAACCTTGCTCTGTTCTCGCTGCCCATCGTGATGGCGCAAGGGGATCAGGGGGTCACCCCGCTGCTGCAAGTGGACAGTTACGCCGTCTTCTACATGGGACTGGTGCTCATCGGCGCCCTGGCCACCTGTACCTTCGGCCAGTCATGGTTGAAAGCCTACCCGGACAACCGGGAGGAGTTCTTCCTGCTGCTGTTGATCGCCACCGCCGGTGGTCTGGTGCTGGCTTGCTCCCGCCACCTCGCCTCTCTCTTTATCGGGATCGAGATGCTGACCCTGCCGATGTTCGGTCTGGTGGGTTACGCCTACCGCGAGCGCCACTCGCTGGAAGCCGCAGTGAAGTACATGGTGCTCTCTGCCGCGGCTACCGCCTTCCTGCTGTTTGGCATGGCGCTGCTCTATGCCCAGGCAGGCAGCTTGAGCTTTGCCGCCCTGGGGCAGACCCTGGCAGAGAGCCCCGCTCACCACCCGCTGCTGATGGGCGGTTTGGGGTTAATGCTGGTCGGCTTTGCCTTTAAACTCTCCCTGGCCCCCTTCCACCTCTGGACCCCGGATGTCTACGAAGGTGCCCCGGCACCGGTCGCCACCTTCCTCGCCACCGTCAGCAAGGTCGCCGTGTTTGCCGTGCTGCTGCGCTTCTATCTGGCGGTACCGGCGGCGAGCGATCCCATGATCCACTGGCTGCTGGCAGCCATGGCGGTCATCTCCATCCTGGTCGGCAACCTGCTGGCCCTGGTGCAGACCAACGTCAAACGGATGCTGGGTTACTCCTCCATCTCCCACTTCGGTTACCTGCTGGCGGTGATCGTGGCGAGCCGATTCGGCCAGATGCCGGTGGAAGCAGCCGGGGTCTACCTGCTGATGTATCTGTTCACCAGCCTGGGTGCCTTTGGGGTGGTGAGCATGATGTCGAGCCCCTATCGCGGCAAGGATGCCGACTCCCTGCACAGCTATCGTGGTCTGTTTTGGAAGCGCCCCTATCTGACTGCCGTACTGACGGTGATGATGTTGTCACTCGCGGGCATCCCGATGACCCTCGGCTTTATCGGCAAGTTCTACCTCATCGGCGTCACCGTCGAGGCGCAGCTCTGGTGGCTCTCCGGTGCCATCGTGCTCGGCAGCGCACTGGGTCTCTACTACTACCTCCGTGTGATGGTGACCCTCTATCTGCGCGAACCGGGTATGCAGCAGCGGGATGCCAGCGCCGACTGGGCACTCTCCTCCGGTGGCGTGGTGGTACTGCTCTCTGCGGCGCTGGTGGTGTTGCTGGGGCTCTATCCCCAGCCGGTCATCAGCCTGGTACAAGGGTTCCAGCACGTGGTGTTGCAGTAACCTTCGCTGACATTCCCCCTCATCATTACCCGTAAAAACCGGCAGCCAAGGCTGCCGGTTTTTTCTTTCCAGCCCGATTAACGTGCTTCCGCTCTCTTTGACTCGCCACCCAATCCCCCTGCGACATGAGAGTCGCTGTCACCCGAGTTGGTGTCCAGTCACAGTCACAGGGATTAAAAATATCCTTATGAATCTCATGTTGATATAGTCATCAGATTCTGGAATGGAGTTCAGATTGATGAAGCAACATTACGTTTGCCAATTTAACCCGACAGAACTGGCAGCTACGCTCAGGCTCTATCAAGGCGGCAAACTGACCATACTGCTGGCTGAACAGGAAAGTTCACAGGTCGCGCTGTTGCAGCAGTTGTGCAACGACCTTGAGATCACCCTCGATGGCGCCATTTTCTCACAGCTGCTCGGCGCGCAAGGATTGCTACCAAAAGGGGCATGGTTACTGCCCAGACCTGAACCCTATCAGGCGACCTTGATACCACTGCCACCAGAGGGGGATGCCGCACAGCTGGCCCGACTGATCGCAGATCAGGTGGCAAGCATACTGGCCACCTGGCCAGCCCTCTCGCCGCCACCGACCCTGTTTCTGACCTTCGACAACCTCATTCCCAATATTGCCTCCATTCTGGATGCGCTTTATCTGCAGCTGGCCAATCGCGTCAACTATGCCGGTACCAACGCTGGCAGCGGCAGCTTCACCCCCCTTGCCTGTCTGTTCGACAACCAGCGGCAACTTGCCTACGGGGTCACCTGCACGCTGCTGCCAAACAACAGCTTTCCCTTTCTGGAGCATGGCTATCAACTCTCGGCCCAACCGATGCTGGCCACCAGCAGCAGTGCCAACACCATCACCTACATCGATTGGCAACCGGCTTTTCACACCTATCAGGAGCTGATCCGCCAGCAGTTCCAACACTCGTTGACGCACGAGGAGTTCTACCACTTCGTGGTACACATGCCCCTTGGCCTGTTGCGGGCCAATGGGGATGTGATTGTCAGGATCCCGGTCGATGTGACGGATGAGGGTGCCCTGATCTGCTCGAGCGAAGTATCCGAGCACAGCATCCTCACACTGCTGAAGGCGCCGGAGAGTGCCACCGAGCATGCCTGCTCACTGGCCCGTCGCCTCTGCCAACAGCAGGATCTCACCCGGGCGCATCTGCTGGAGGTCTACTACTGCGCGGGACGCCAGTTGCACTTTGGCCAGCAGACGGTGACCGAGTTGCACACCCTGCTGAGCGACTCGGGCGCTGGCGAGCTGGCAGGCGCGCTCTCACTGGGTGAAATTGGCAGCATCCGCAGTGGGGATTATCCCCAGTTTCATAACGGCGCCATTCTCTGCAACGGGGCATTGGTATGAATAACGATCACGCCATGGCGATTGTGTGCGATCTGGCGCTCTGTATCGGGCGCGAAGTGACGCTGGACGCCTTGCTTACCAAGGTATTGCAGCGTTTCATGTACCACTGCGCCACGCCGGTCGGTGTGGTCTTGCAACAAAAACTGGAGGGATACTCCCTGCTCAAGGCGATTGGCGACGAGCAGTTGTGCCAGCATACCGGTACCACCCTGACCCTGCCTGCATGGGTCAGCGAGGAGGCGCACTGCCTGCTGCAGCAGACGATCCCGCTGCCGGGTAGCCGCCCCTATCGCTTCGCCTATCGTCTCAGGGTCGACGGGGGCTATCTCATCTTGTTGCTCGCCCCCCAGCCACAGCAGCAACTGGTGCCCGTCTGTCATCTGTTCAGCCCGGTGCTCGGCAATCTGGCGCGCACCATTCAGTTGTGCAAAGACAGCGAACTGCTCGCCCTGCGCCAGCAAGCCGAATTGAAAGATCTGCAGCACTTCAACGAATCCCTGCTCAAAGCCATCCCGATCCCGGTGTTCTACAAGGATATCGAGGGGCGTTTTCTGGGCTGCAATCCGGCCTTCAGTCAGGTGATCGGGATCAGCAAAGAGGCGCTACTCGGCAAGCGGACCAATGAATTGCTGCCAATCGGCATGGCGGAGGAGTACTCCGTACGGGAAACCGAATTACTGCGAAACCGCCAGCCCCAGTGCTTCGAGCTACAGCTGCACGATCGCAATGGCATGCGCTATCAGGTCATCTGTTTCAAGGATCTCTTCTACGACCATCAGGGGATGATCGCGGGCATCATCGGCACGCTGGTCGATATCACCCGCCTTAAAGAGAGCGAACGCCACCAGCGTGATCTGCTGTTCCAGGCCATTAGCGCCCTCGCCAGCGCCATCTCTCACAAGGATCGCAACAGCGCAGGCCATGAGCGGAGGGTGCATGATCTGGCGCTGGCTATCGGGCAGACCATGCAGCTGCGTCAGGAACAGCTCGATGGGCTGGGGCTGGCCGCCATGGTGCACAATATCGGCCTGCTGCAGACCCCCACCGAGATCATCACCCGCCCCCGTGAACTGCGACCGGTGGAGTTCGAACTGATCAAACAGCATCCGCAAGCAGGTCATGACATCCTCAAGCAGATCGACTTCCCCTGGCCCATCGCCACCATAGTGCTGCAACACCACGAGAACCTTGATGGCAGCGGCTATCCGCAAGGGCTGGCGGGCAATGCCATTGCCCTGGAAGCAAGAATAATCCGGGTGGCGGACTCGCTGATCGCCATGACGGCCCACCGTCCATTCCGCCGCGCCATGCCCCTGAGTGACGCCTTTGCCGAACTGATCCGCTATGCCGGGATCCGCTACGATGAACAGGTCGTCAATACCTGCATCCAGCTGTGGCAGACCGGCTACCACTTCAGCCCCCCCATCAGCTAGGCCATGAACAAGGCGGGATAATATGTCTGAACTGCTCACCCCCTATTCACTCCACCATCACCTGCCAGATGCCCTCCCCTCATCGGCCATGTTGCTGACTCAGGTGATGGACCAGCTCCCCTACCGGGTGCTGCTCAAGGACACCCGCTTCATCTACCTCGCCGGCAACCGCCTGCTGGCAGATGATCTGGCCCTTCCTCCCGAGGCATTGGTCGGCAAGAATGACAGCGATTTTTTTCCGCCCGAACTGGTGCGACGCTATCGGGAGGATGACACTCGGGTGATGCGCGAAGGCATACGTCAGCACATCGAAGAGCCCTATCTCAAGGGCAGAGAGTCCCGCTGGCTCAGCACCACCAAGTTTCCCCTGCGCGATGAAGCGGGGGCGATCGTGGGGGTCGGCATCTTCTTTGAAGACATTACCGAGCAGAAGTGGCAGCAGGAGAAACTGCAGCAGTACAGCTGGACCCAGCAGGCGATCAGTCGCGCCCATCACGCCCTGCTCAAACCGGGCGATGAGCCTCTGCTGCTGCAAGATATTTGTGATGCCATCGCCTTCGACGACCGCTTTCCGTTGGTGGCCGTGCTGCAGAACGCCCCGGATCCCGGCCAACCGCCCCGGATCGTGGCGCGAGCAGGTAGTGCCGACGCATCAGAGCAAGCACTGTGGTTGACCGATGATGCCCTCGGACCGGCCATCCTCCACCAGCGTAGCCTCAATCAAATCATCTGCCATGAGCGGCCGCAGCACAGACGCCACCCACTTTACTCCCACCTGCTGATCCCCCTGCCACTGCAGGGAGAACAGCCGGGTGCACTGATCATTCACAGCGACCAGCAACGGCTGTTCAGTCAGGAGGAGGAGCAACTCTTCATCCAGTTGACCGACTACCTCGCCTACGGCCTGCAAGCGCGCCATACCCAGCAGGCCTACCTGCACTCGCAGCAGGAGAAGATCCTCCACGCCCGCCAGCTGGAACTGGCACTGGAAGATGCGCTGGGCGCCATCGCCGCCGTGCTGGAGCAGCGCGATCCCTATACCGCAGGCCATCAGAAACATGTGGCCCGGCTGGCGCAGGCCATCGGCAGGGAGCTCCGGCTGGCAGAAAGGCAGCTGCGGGGACTCTATCTGGGGGCCATGGTGCACGATATCGGCAAGATCCAGGTGCCCGCCGAGATCCTCACCAAACCGGATCGCCTCACGCCGCTCGAGTTCGAGCTGGTCAAGGAGCACCCGGCCATCGGCTATCTGGTGCTCAAGGATATCGACTTCCCCTGGCCCATCGCCCAAATGATCCACCAACACCATGAGTATCTCGATGGCTCCGGCTATCCGCAGGGGCTCAAGGGGGATGAGATCCTGCTGGAGGCCCGCATCCTCACCGTCGCCGATATCGTCGAATCCATGTCCTCCGATCGCCCCTACCGCGCCGCCCTTGGCATTCCCCAGGCCCGTGAGCAGATCATCCAGATGTGCGGCCACCAGCTCGATGCGGATGTGGTGGATGCCTGTCTGCGGATCCTCGACCGGGGGGACTTTATCCCCCAACCGCTCGGCAAACCGTAACGCGGCGGATAAAAAAACCGGCCAAGTGGCCTAATGCCAGTCAGTTAAGCCTGACTGGCATTGTTTTTATTGGTTTTTTTAACTCCATACTTCTGTGGTCTCGGCTTCACGCAGCGGGGATAACTTCGCTCCCTTCGGGCCGGTAATACAAACTGCCC
>NZ_FKKY02000108.1:0-472 GCF_900079845.1 Aeromonas sp. EERV15
TGCTCTCCGGCTATCCCTGCGATACGGAATTCCACACGCTCGATCTCGACGCCGACAGCAAGATCGATCTCGTCGTGCCGTCCTTGAGGCGGTTCGGGGACGGGACGGTCCTCCCCGGAGCCAGCTACGACGCGATCATGCGCCGGGGCGATGGACGCTGGGAGGTGTTCGACACCGCGCTCCCGGCCGTGGGACCCGGCGGTCGCGTCGTCTTTCTCGACGTGAACGGCGACGGCTTGCCCGATGCCGTCGAATCCGGCTCCGGCCACCACCAGCTCACAACCTTCTTCAATACGGGGCCGACCTTCGTGCCCTCGCCGTTCCGTACCGTCGACGCGTTCAGCTTCGGCGATCTGTTCGGTTTTCCCGATCAGGACGCGTTCTTCCGGTTCGCCGTCCCGCTCGACTTCAACGGCGACGGGCGGCAGGATCTCCTGATGCCGGTCCCTCCCGGCATGCTGCTGGGCGGCCC
>NZ_FKKY02000112.1:0-470 GCF_900079845.1 Aeromonas sp. EERV15
TGGTGGTGCAGGACCGCGCTGGGAGGGAGGTGCGCGGGCGCGGGTTCAGGTGTCGCTGCGCGGGCGCGGGGTTCAGGTGTCGCCGTGCAGGAGCAAGCCCTGGCGCCGAAGTTCGGAGGCGATGAAGGGGGCGCGGTGCTCCAGGTAGACGAGATCGATGCCGCTCTCGCCCGGGCCGAGGTGGTAGCTGGTCACGTATTCTTCGCGCTGTTGTCGGCAGTCACGAAGGTTCAACAGGGACAGGGTGGCGTCGATCTTTGGGTGCTGCGCGTTCGGTGCGCCGTGGCGTCGCTGGACGTCGAGGGTCGCGAAGTCGAGTTCGAACCAGCCGTCCTGCACCTCGAATGGGTCCACGACATCCAGCACGCCCTTGGCGGTGTTCACGCACGCGGCGCTGAGGCGGTAGTTCGACCATTCGTAGGCGAGTTTCCGGTTCTTCGACTTCGCGACGAAGTGGTCGACCGTCGGGC
>NZ_FKKY02000103.1:0-474 GCF_900079845.1 Aeromonas sp. EERV15
GTGAGGGATCGCGGTCCCCAGGTTGAGGAAGACGCACCATGTACGCGGTCATCAAGACGGGCGGCAAGCAGTATCGGGTCGCCGAAGGTCAGAAGCTCCGGGTCGAGGAGCTTGCCGGCAATGCCGGTGACAAGGTCACGTTCAGCGAGGTGGTCATGGTCGGCGGTGACTCCCCCAAGATTGGCAGGCCCCTCGTGAGCGGCGCCTCCGTCGCGGCCGAGATCACCGGGCAGGACCGCGGCAAGAAGATCGTGGTCTTCAAGTTCAAGCGCCGGAAGAACTACCGCCGCAAGAACGGCCATCGGCAGCCGTACACCGAGCTCAAGATCACCGGCATCACCGCCTAGTAGGAGAAGTAGACATGGCTCACAAAAAAGGCGGCGGCTCCTCCAGGAACGGCCGCGACTCGAGCGCGCAGCGCCGTGGGGTGAAGGTCTATCCCGGGGCGCCCGTTCGCGCCGGCAACATCCTGGT
>NZ_FKKY02000130.1:0-457 GCF_900079845.1 Aeromonas sp. EERV15
CCGACCGAGGCCGAATGGGAGCGGGCGGCGCGCGGCGTCGCCGGGCGCCGCTACCCCTGGGGCAACGTCTACAACCCGTTCCACGCGAACCACGGGCGGCTGTCGTTCGACGAGCTCGACGACGGCGACGGCTTCCTCGAGCTCGCGCCCGTCGGCGCGCTCGTCGCCGGGCGGACCCCCGACGGCATCGACGATCTCGCCGGCAACGTCGAGGAGTGGGTCGCAGACTACTACCATCCCGAGTATCCAGCCGGCAGCGCGAAGGACCCGCGGGGGCCCGACATGGGCGAGGAGCGCGTGTTGCGGGGCGGCAGTTACATCCAGGGTCGGCCGTGGGTGCGCGGCGCGGCGCGGGGCCACGACGTGCCGACCAGCCGCCGCGCGTGGCGCGGCTTCCGCTGCGCGCGCGACGCCTGACGTGCGGGCGTTCGGCGCGCGCGTGCCCCCGCGCGCAGGC
>NZ_FKKY02000177.1:0-433 GCF_900079845.1 Aeromonas sp. EERV15
GATCGAGCTGGGCTTCGGGGAGAGGATACGTGCCCTCCTGCTCGATTGGATTTCGTGTGGCGAAGACCTGAAAAGGATCGGGCAGGGAATGCGTCGTCGTCCCTACAGTGACCTTGCGCTCTTGCATCGCCTCGAGCAAAGCGGCCTGTGTCTTCGGCGGCGTCCTGTTCACCTCGTCCGCGAGCACCAGGTTGTGAAAGATGGGGCCGGGCTGGAAGCGGAGGCTCCTTGTGCCGTGTTGCTCGTGGAGGACGTCGGTCCCAGTGATGTCGGCTGGCAGCAGGTCAGGTGTGAACTGCACACGTCCGAAGCTGAGGTCCAGCGCCTTCGCCAGCGAAGAGACCAGCAGCGTCTTCGCCAGTCCTGGCACCCCGACGAGGAGGGCATGACCCCGTGCGGCGAGGGTGATCAGCATCGCTTCGACCACCTCATC
>NZ_FKKY02000109.1:0-471 GCF_900079845.1 Aeromonas sp. EERV15
GGGGGCGCTCGCTGGAGGCTGGGCGATCGGGCGGGTGGGGTCGCGGCCGGCGATGCTGGCGATGGCGATGGGGGGCGTGGTGAGCGCGGTGGCGCTGAAGCTCGTGCCGCTCACGGGGAGCGAGGGGTCACTGGCGCTGCTCCTGTGGCTCGCGCTGCACGGGGCGTTCGTCAACGCGGCGCAGTCGACGTTGTTCGCGCTGGCGGCGCATGTGTATCCGACGGGTGTGAGGGGGACGGGCTCAGGATGCGCCATCGGGGTGGGTCGTCTCGGCGCGGTGCTCAGCTCCTACGTGGGCGCGCTGGTGCTCGATGCCGACGGGGGCAGCGGGTACTTCACGCTGATCGCGGGAGCGATGCTGGTGACCTGCGCAGCGCTCGCAGGAATCGTGCGTCACATCCCTCGGGCAGAAGCGAAGGCGAGGCTCGCCGCCGCGACAGCGAGCCCGGAAAGCTGAAGCGCCGAGCCTGG
>NZ_FKKY02000110.1:0-471 GCF_900079845.1 Aeromonas sp. EERV15
GGACGTCTCCCTCGGCGGGGCGACGGTGCCCGCCGGGGCGCTGGTGCTCGCGCTCGTGGCCTCGGCCAACCGGGACGAGCGGCAGTACCCCGATCCGGACCGGTTCGACCTGCACCGCGGCTCGCACGGAGGGCTCCAGTTCGGGCACGGCATCCATTTCTGCATCGGCGCGGCGCTGGCCCGCATGGAGGCGCGCGCGGCGCTCGAGGCGGGCAAGCACGTGGTCGTCGACAAGCCGTTCACGAACACGAGCGCCGAGGCGGACGAGCTCATCGCGCTGGCCGCGCGGAAGGGCCGGCTCCTGTCGGTGTTCCAGAACCGCCGCTGGGACGCGGACTTCCTCACCGTGCGCCGCTGCATCGAGCAGGGCCTGCTCGGCGAGGTGGCCTCGTACGAGGCGCACTTCGACCGGTTTCGTCCCGCGATCAAGCCGGGCTGGCGAGGGCAGGCGTCGCCCGGCTCGGGGATCCT
>NZ_FKKY02000113.1:0-469 GCF_900079845.1 Aeromonas sp. EERV15
CCCGTCGGGGCGCGCTGCCCGCGGCCCTGCCCGCCTGCTCGACGCGATCCTGGGTACGACCTGGGCGCCCTGGGATCGGACGGTTCACACATTTCTGGCCGTCTCCGCCGTTTGCGACCACGATGGCGCAGCGTGGGCGACATCCATTTTTCTCCTTGGCGTGAAGCCACGCTGTCCGCATACTCGCGATCTATCCGCCAGGGTGGCAGGACGCTCGTTCATGGCATGACGAGCGTGCTCCGCCCGGCGCAGCGGCATCTCGGCAGCAGCGCTCATCGCATGGGCGGCGGAGGCGCCGGAGCCAGGGGGACACAGGGCCAGGAAGGGCTCGACAGGCACCTACCCCGGCTCGGGGCGCGGCGCGCTCATGGGGTGCACCCCACGCCAGCGCTGCGGCGAGGGCCGGAGTGCGTGACGCGCCGCGCTCGACGCGGCGGCGCGGCTCGCCAGCTGGATTCATCACATCAGG
>NZ_FKKY02000167.1:0-439 GCF_900079845.1 Aeromonas sp. EERV15
CCCCGCGCACGAGGTCCACCCCCTCCCCCGTCGCGCCCACCGTCTTGTAGTGCTTGAACGCCTCGTTCACGAAGTGCAGCGCGGCCCCGTCCTGGAGGAGCGCCTCCACGCTCGCCTTCCCACCGGGGATCAGCACCGCGTCGCACAGCACCGACGCGACCGTCGGCAGCGCCATCGTCACCGCCTCCGAGCCTCCCGCCGCCGTCTTCACCGCCCCCAGCCGCGGAACGACCACCTCCAGCTGCGCCCCGGCCGCCTCCAGCGCCGTCTTCACATCCTTCAGCTCGGCTGCGCTCACCCCATCGGCGACCAGCGCCGCCACCTTCCGGGTCGCCACCGACCCCTTCACGGTGTTCTCCATGCTCAGCGCGGGCGAAGGCGCCCCGGCCACCGCCGGCTTCGTGTTCCGCTTCCCCACGAACTTCACCGCCGCCTGCAC
>NZ_FKKY02000105.1:0-473 GCF_900079845.1 Aeromonas sp. EERV15
AGGCTCGTGAGCACGCGCTTCGTGTAGAGCCGGGTCTCCTCGTACGGGATGCGCTCGACCCACAGGTCGAAGCTCTGCGACGGCCGCTCCGCGATCCACCGCTTCGGCGCGCCGCCGCCCGCGTTGTAGGCGGGGATCGCCAGCAGCGGGTTGTCCGAGAACTGGTTGCGCAGCACCGAGAGGAAGCGGCAGCCGAGCGCGACGTTGACCTCGGGGCGCCTCAGCGCCTCGGCGCTCCAGGGCAGCCCGAGCGGCTTGGCCATGCGCTTCGCGGTCGGCACGATGAGCTGCATCAGCCCGTACGCCTGCGCGTGCGAGGCCACCTTCGGGTCGAAGGCCGACTCCTCGCGCATGATCGCGTAGGCGAGGGCCTCGGGGATCCCGCTGCGCTTCGTCTCGGCGGCGACGATGGCGGCGAACGGGCGCGGGTAGGCGAGCTCCCAGGCGGCGCGCCAGCGCCCGACCGGGTAGTG
>NZ_FKKY02000114.1:0-469 GCF_900079845.1 Aeromonas sp. EERV15
GCGAGCTGGAGCGGGTCGTGGTAGGCGCCGAGGAGCTGCACGCGCGCGCCGAGCCGCAGGTCGCCGAGCTCCGCGCCCGTCGGCGACGCGAACTGCTGGCCGCCGCCGTTCGGGCTCTCCCCCGACTGGACCGCGGTGAGCGGCGCGTCGAGGCTGAGGCTCACCAGGTTCCAGAGCGGCAGCGACGCGTTGAGCCGGAACGTGAGCTGATCGCTGACGCCCGCGCCGATCTCCGCGTCGTCGCGCTCGCGCCGCAGGACGAGCGGGTTGCTCGCGTAGTCGGCCATCAACATCACGTGCGGCGTCAGGTGGCCTGCGACGAACGGCGACGGCACGCTGAACATGCGGTCCCCGGCCGGCGCGGGACGAAGCGGCTCAGGGCCATGCCTTCGGGCTTGACGGTCGCGTCCTGTGCCTGCGCGGGCGCGGCGGCGGCGAGGGTGGCCAGCGCGGTGGCCAGCGAGAGGAT
>NZ_FKKY02000115.1:0-468 GCF_900079845.1 Aeromonas sp. EERV15
GACCCGCTGGCAGCAGTTCCGCCACGTCACCGTGCCGGGGCTCAGGCCGGTGTTCGTGTTCGTCGTGACGACGACCGTCCTCGCGTCGGCCAACATGTTCGGGCAGGCGTACCTGGTCACCGGGGGCGGGCCGGGCAGCGAGACGCGCACGACGATCATGTACATCGCCGAGGAGGGGTTCCGGAGCTTCCGGCTCGGCTCGGCGGCGGCGATGAGCTGGGTCCAGGCGTTCCTGCTCGCCCTCGCACAGGCGACCCAGTACAGCGTGGTTCAGGGGGCTGAGCAGCGTCCTGCGCGTCCCGGCGCAGCGCAACGCCTCCCTTGAGTTCGCTCTCGGCACGGTGTCACCTGAACGCCGTCATGTCCAGAGACGAAACAATCGAGCGCGCATGATTTACCGCCTCATCGCTGGACCTTTCCAGGAGCCGTGAAACCGATCTACCGTGGACTCGATGAGATAGGATTTGT
>NZ_FKKY02000116.1:0-467 GCF_900079845.1 Aeromonas sp. EERV15
AAGGAGGTGGCCGACAACGTCATCCAGGTGCTCGGCGGGTGGGGCTATTGCACCGAGTACAAGGTGGAGCGGTTCTTCCGCGACGCGAAGCTGCTCGAGATCGGCGGCGGCACGCTCGAGTCCCATCAGAAGAACATCACGCGGGAGCTGATCGGCCGCATCAGCTGAGGCGTCAGGGCGCGATGAGGCGCTGTCACGCCTCGGTCGCGAGAAGGCAGCGCTGGGTTTGCGGTCCGGCCATCGAGACGCCACGCGTCTCCGTCACCATGGACATCCATGGACTGGGGACATCTGGCGACGGTCGCGCCGACGGCGCTGTCATCCACCATCTACGCGACGCTTCAGGCCTCCTTCCACTGGAGGATCGCGCGGCATCGCTCGAGGGCGCGGCGCGCGCCGCCGCCGCTCGGCGCGACGCCGGTGGTCAGCCTCCTCAAGCCGGTGGCGGGCGTCGACGATGAGCTCGC
>NZ_FKKY02000176.1:0-434 GCF_900079845.1 Aeromonas sp. EERV15
ACCGGGCTATGTTCAAGCAATCGTCACGGGAGATCCGTGTTCGCCGTACGACTCGGTCCTGGGCTCCTCGGTCGGGGACCTGTCGATGTCAAGCAGCGTGAGTATCCTCGAACCAGCGCCTCCAGCCAACGCCTGCCCATCGAGCTCTACGAGCCCTCTTTTTGCCTCTTCATGAAGGTTGCCCTTGCTCGATGCCACGACCTTTATCATGAGCCCGACGTTCTCCCCCCATCCGTGTTCTTTGCGATGGCACAGAAGGATAAATGCGCTCTTGCGATCGAGCAATGTGCCAGGCGGCATGAGGTCAGGGCCTATGAGTGCGTACAGCGTTGCGCGAAGCACCTCGATGGCGACTCTTGACCAGGCTTCGCGAGGCGGATTTGCTTCGCGTCTCACCCGGAGAACAGCTCGAAGTGCAAGTGGAAATGCTCTCC
>NZ_FKKY02000118.1:0-465 GCF_900079845.1 Aeromonas sp. EERV15
CACGAGCAACGCCGCGTGCGACGCGAACCTGTCGGACCGCATCGTCGGGCACTTCGACTTCGAGATCGACCCGGGCTCCGGCGCCGGGCAGATCGACGGCACCGTGCGGACGACGCTCGACAGCGAAGGCAAGCCCGTGAACGCGCACGGCGACGCCTTCGTCACGCCGGCCGCCGCGAACGGCTGGACCACGGGGCAAAACAACTTCCGCTGGTGGTACCGGGACAACGACGACTACAACAGGACGCTCATCACCACGATCGACCTGCTCGAGACGACCCCCGGCAGCTTCGTGTACGAGCGGCAGCCGTTCTGGCCGCTGGACGTCAACCAGCCCGGCGGGGATCCCGTGCTCGAGAGCCTGCTCGCCACCAACCAGGAGGTGGCGCAGAACGGCGACGGTGGCCAGAGGCACAACTTCTACTTCACGAGCGAGATCCGCTACTGGTTCCAGTACACGGCGGG
>NZ_FKKY02000073.1:0-538 GCF_900079845.1 Aeromonas sp. EERV15
CGGGGCGATGACGGAGGGCGAGAAGCGTGCGGTGTCCAAAGCGCTGCGCGTGGCCGTCGATAGCCGCCCTTTAGCGGGAGCCGCCCGGGTCGACGCACGCGAGCGGGTTGTTCAGCACGTAGCTGTACGGGTTCCAGCTCTGCCCGAAGAACGGGAGGGAGATGATCGGGTCCGTCGTCAAGAACGGCCCGATCCTTGGATCGTAGATCCTGCCCTTCATGTTCACGAGCCCGAGCTCGTCGTCGCTCTCGTGCCCGGTGAACCCCTGCGTCGTCTCGCTCGGGAACGACGCCGGCGGGCGCTCTCCCCAGACGGGGTTCCTGCGCTGCCCGAACGGGTCGTAGCTCCGTCGTTCGATCACGTCCCCGTCCTCGTCGGTGAGCGCATCGATCGAGCCGAGGTGATCGACATGCACATAACGGGTGCCGTCGTCCGAGCCTCCCCGCGTCACGATCGCCACCACGCGCTCCGGCGAGTGGACGTGGTACCGATGCTCCACGGTGCCCGACGCCGCCTCGGTCACCCGCTCGTACAGATC
>NZ_FKKY02000186.1:0-431 GCF_900079845.1 Aeromonas sp. EERV15
ATGCTGCGGGGCAACGCGGAGGCGTACGTGAGCCCGGGCAAGCCGAGCGGCTGCATGATCGTGCTCGCCGCGACGCTCGGCACGCCGGAGAGCGAGGGCGTGCGCTGCCACCTCGCCGAGGTCCGGCGGAGCGCGCAAGACGAGCTCCAGCGCCGGCTGGAGCGCGGCGTCGCCGAGGGCGACGTGCCGGCGGGCACCGACACGGCGGCGCTCGCCGCGTTCTACACGACGGTGCTGAGCGGCCTCTCCCTCCAGGCCCGCGACGGCGCCTCGCGCGAGGCGCTCCAGGCGATCGTCGACTGCGCCATGGCCGCCTGGGACGTGCTGGCCAGGCCGCGCGCCGCGGCCGCGATCTGAGCGGGCGCTGGCGCGCCGGCGCAGCGCAGGTGTCGCGTTGCGCCGGGGCCGGCGGCGGCGGTACGTTGACGTCC
>NZ_FKKY02000119.1:0-465 GCF_900079845.1 Aeromonas sp. EERV15
CGCCGCGAGGCGAGCACCTGGCGCAGCGACCTCGAGGAGTTCCGCCGCGCCTCGCCGCAGATGGTCGAGCTCCTCCGGGTCGACGGGGAGACGGCGGACCGCTCGCGCCTCGCCTACCCCGCCCCGCCGCCCGGCACGACGCCGTTCCTGCCGTCTGCGGCGCTGCCGGCGATCTCCCCGCGCGACGAGCTGATCGACGACTTCTACGAGGTGCTCGCGCTCGGCGTGGCCGACTACTACCGCAAGATCGGCGCGTTCAAGGGCATCGGCCTCGCGCTGTCGGGCGGCCGCGACTCGCTCCGCACGCTGCTCGGCGCCTGGCGCGCGGTGCAGCTCCTCCACCCGGACCTCGGGGGCCAGGCGCTGCGCGACCGGATGAAGACCGCGCTCCACGCGTTCTTCATGCCGTCGCGCTACTCCAGCGACGCGACGCACCGGGCGGCGGTGCAGATCGCCGAGGATCTC
>NZ_FKKY02000185.1:0-431 GCF_900079845.1 Aeromonas sp. EERV15
CTGCTGGAGGGGCTCGAAGAGCACCTCTCGCTGAAGCGGGTGCTCGCCGACCTGGTGGAGATGTCGTCCGACGACGAGAAGTACGAGACCAAGCTCCACGTGTTGAAGGAGCAGGTGGAGCATCACCACGAAGAGGAGGAAGAGCACCTGTTCCCGAAGGTGCGGAAGCTGTTCGACGAGTCGACCCTCGACGCGCTGGGCGCCACCATGGAAGCCACGTTGACGTCCCTGGGGGCGTCGCGCCCTCGCTGCGACGTGCTGGGTCAGACCGACGACTCGGTGGAGCTACCCGACGGCGAGGCGATGGCGACACGGAAGGATAAAAAGCCAGCGTCGCGGTCCCCCAGGGCGGCGTGACCCCCAGGACGCCGCGCGGTGGCAGGTCACGGGGCGGCGTGACCCCCAGGACGCCGCGCGGTGGCAGGTCACGG
>NZ_FKKY02000171.1:0-437 GCF_900079845.1 Aeromonas sp. EERV15
GAGCGGCTGGGGCAACCGACGCGGCTCGCCGAGCAGCCGATCCTGGCGGCATTGCCCTTGATCGGCCTCGACAAGAAGCGGCGCGGGGGCGGGGTGCGCTCGGTGCTGCTGCGGGAGGCCGGGGACGCGGTGGTCGAGACGATTTCAATCGAACGCTTGTCGAGGCTCTTCATCGAGGCTTCGGCAGAGGGCTGAGCTGATCGATGCGCCGGGGGATGCGCTGGAGAGGTCGTCCCCCGTACGATTGCGGTGTTGCCCGGGGAGCACAGGGGATTCCCGTAGGATTGCGTGCGCAAAATGCTGCTATGGGGGCGCCCCCGGCATCCCGTGACCTCGTTCCACGCGTCGTCGAATGAATGGTTCTCCCGAGGCGCCGGAGCGCCCGATCCGGGCTATAACGAGGCTCATGCATCCGGCGAAGAAGCGCGAGGGTGAGG
>NZ_FKKY02000127.1:0-460 GCF_900079845.1 Aeromonas sp. EERV15
CTACGGCGGCCGGACGGGCGCTGTCCACAGCGGCGCGACTCGCCCGCGCGAGGCCCGGCGAGCGGCTGCTGTTGCCGCTGGTGGCGGCGCGCTCGGGACGGCCCGCGGGTAAACGCTGCATCGATGGCGTGATGCAGCGGTGACCGGGGCTGGCGCTCGGGATACCCAGGCGCGGCTCCCGAGGCACGGCTCGCGCGCCCGAGGCGCTCCGTCATCATCGCGTGAAGGGACGTTCTTGAGCGGCCAGCGCTAGAATACCGATCACGTTGATCGAGCGAGAAATGCACCGCCAAGGACGCCAAGAGTTCATCTTCTTCTTGGCGTCCTCGGCGCCTCGGCGGTTCGAGATTCTGCTCGTTTCAGGCAGTTTCAACCCGTTTGTTGCTCTAGAAGCTCCCTCGCGCGCCGAAGACCGCCCCCGCCGGCCCTGCTTCCAGCACTCCTGCGCTGACCCACCTCG
>NZ_FKKY02000123.1:0-461 GCF_900079845.1 Aeromonas sp. EERV15
GGCGCCGCGACGCGAAGAAATCCGGGTGGGTGTCGAGCCACGAGGTGTGCTCCTCGGTGAACGCCACGATCGCGCGGCGCAGCGCGCGCTCCCGATCCCGGTTGGCCGCGGCCGGGTTGTACTGCTGGAGCGCGTCGGCCGCCGTCCCCCAGATCGCGCGCTGATGGATGTACGACAGCCCGAAGAACACCATCGCCCCCGCGGCCACGAGCCCCGCCGCCACGAGGTGCGGGGTGCGCGGATCCGGCCCCCGCCCGCGCTCGGCCGCCCGGCGGAACGGGCTCTGCGTGCCGGGCGGGTCGGACGCGAGGTAGAGCCCGCCGCGGATCGGATCCGCCGCGAGCGCCTCGCGGGCGGTGGTCAGGTCGCGCGACGTCTGGTCGAGCCGGTCGGCGAGCACGCCGAGGAACTGCCAGAGCAGCTTGACGGCCAGCTCGTGCTCCTTGCGGAGGATCTCGAAG
>NZ_FKKY02000120.1:0-463 GCF_900079845.1 Aeromonas sp. EERV15
CCACGAGAAGGTGTTCGTCATCTTCCAGACGCTGGAGCCGCGGGAGAGGTCGGGCGGCACGGGGGTCGGGCTCGCGCTCGTGAAGAAGATCGTGGAGAGCAGCGGCGGCACGATCGCGCTCGACTCGGACGCCGGGCGCGGCGCGGCCTTCGTGTTCACGTGGCCGAAGGCGCTGGCGTAGCGGGCGGGGTCGCGTCGGGCGAGGCCGCGGCGGGCGCCGGGGCAGGGGCTCCGCTCACCACGAGGTGGATGAACTGCAGCTTCGCCACGGCGACGCGCGGCAGCACGAACGGGTAGAAGTCGTGCTGGCCCATGCTGCGGGACATCTCGTTGAGCACGGCGGTCAGCTCGACCCAGGCGTTGACGAAGCCAAGGAAGCGCCTGGCCCCCGGATCGTCGGGCCGCCACAGCGCGTCGGCGCCCCAGGGCTCGACGTCGAGCTCCACGTCGTCGGCGTGGATGC
>NZ_FKKY02000124.1:0-460 GCF_900079845.1 Aeromonas sp. EERV15
GTTGGGCGTGACGAAGCGGATGCTGCTGTGCAGGTGCTCGCCGTTGTACCAGGCGACGAAGCGCTCGACCCAGTGGCGCGCCTGTTCCACGGTGGCGAACGGGCGGCGCGGGTACTCGGGCCGGTACTTGAGGGTGCGGAAAAGCGCCTCCGCGTAGGGGTTGTCGTCGCTGACGCGAGGGCGGCTGAAGGAGGGCACAACGCCCAGGCGCTGGAGGGTGGCGAGCATGGTCGAGCCCTTCATCGGGCCGCCGTTGTCGGCGTGCAGCACCAGGCAGCCGGAGCCCACAGCTTCGCGGCCGCAAGTCTGCTCGACAAGGCGGGCAGCAGCGAGCATCGACTCCTCGGTCTCGACCGACCAGCCGACGATCTTGCGGCTGTAGACGTCCACGATCAGGTACAGGAAGTAGAACGCTCCGCGCACCGCGCTCTTCAGGTACGTGATGTCCCAGCACCAGACC
>NZ_FKKY02000126.1:0-460 GCF_900079845.1 Aeromonas sp. EERV15
GCCTGTTAGGACGGCGATATCCTGAAGCATAGCCTTTCTGCGGTCTCCAAAGCCGGGCGCCTTAACAGCAGCTACGTTCAAAATGCCTCTGAGCTTGTTTACAACGAGAGTTGTAAGGGCTTCGCCCTCAATGTCCTCTGCAATAATCAGAAGCGGCTTACCCTGTTTAGAGACCATCTCCAAAATCGAAACAAGATTCTTCACAGAGCTGATTTTCTTCTCGTGGATAAGCACATAAGGCTTATCGAGGTTCACTGTCATATTTTCTGTGTTGTTTACAAAATGGGGGCTGAGGTAGCCTTTGTCGAACTGCATACCTTCTACAAGATCTACAGTTGTCTCAAGAGACTGACCTTCCTCAACGGTAATAACACCGTCTTTGCCGACCTTATCCATCGCCTTGGCAAGCACTTTCCCGATTCCAGGGTCGTGATTTGCCGAGCAACGTGCAACCTGCTCA
>NZ_FKKY02000129.1:0-458 GCF_900079845.1 Aeromonas sp. EERV15
AGATCGGCCAGGTTCTGCCGCGGGCTCCTCGCCGGGTGCGCCCCGCCGCCGAGAAGGGCGAGGATCTCCGCCTCGCGGAGCCGCCCGCCCTCGACGAGCTTCACGTTGTCGAGCAGCACGCCCTCCTCGTCGATGGTCCGCGAGAACGGCGGCATCGAGCCCGGGGTGATGCCGCCGATGTCGGCGTGGTGGCCGCGCGAGGCCACGTGGAACAGCACGCGGCTGCCCCCCTCGTCCCACACCGGCGTGACGACGGTCACGTCGGGCAGGTGCGTGCCGCCGTGGTACGGGTCGTTGAGCACGTAGACGTCGCCCGGCTGCATCCCCGGGTTGCGCGCGATCACCGTCCTTATCGACTCGCCCATCGAGCCGAGGTGCACCGGCATGTGCGGGGCGTTCGCGATGAGGTTGCCCTCGGCGTCGAACAGCGCGCACGAGAAGTCGAGCCGCTCCTTGAT
>NZ_FKKY02000166.1:0-439 GCF_900079845.1 Aeromonas sp. EERV15
GAACCCGTGCGGCCCCGGGTTGAAGACGCCCTTCTGCCCTCCCTCGGTCACCACGGCGATGGCGGTGCCGACGAGGACGGTCATCGCCGGGAAGAGCACGACGAGGGAGGCCATCTTCATCTCGAACGCCTCGATCTTCTTGCCGAGGTACTCCGGCGTGCGCCCCACCATGAGGCCGGCCACGAAGACGGCGATGATGACGCACATCAGCATGCCGTAGAGGCCGGAGCCCACCCCGCCGAAGACCACCTCGCCGAGCTGCATGAGCCAGAGGGGCACGAGCCCGCCGAGGGGCGTGAAGGAGTCGTGCATCGCGTTGACCGAGCCGTTCGAGGCCGCCGTGGTGGCGGTCGCCCAGAGGGCGGAGCTCGCGATGCCGAAGCGCGCCTCCTTCCCCTCCATGTTGCCGCCGGCCTGGAGCGCGCTCGCCGCCTGGTCG
>NZ_FKKY02000034.1:0-20225 GCF_900079845.1 Aeromonas sp. EERV15
TGATGGCGTATGTGAGCGCGATAAACAAACTGAACACCCTTGGTCTGCCTGTAAGAAAGCCCCGAGTGTAGCGGTCACCTGGGGCTGGGGACGTTGTGACCTGATGGCTGATTTAGGAAACAACGCCGCTTTAGTGGCATCCATGAATATCGACTGGGAGAAACTCCACCACAGATAACGGAGCTAACAGGAGACCCGCTGATCATTTTGGAGGTATTGGGTGAGCGCTACCGGCAAATTTATTCCTAAATCAGGTGCGGAATGTCGGGTCAATCCGGAATGTTAGTGTGCCAGGCGTTGATGCTGCCAGTAAGCGGATTTTTCAGCTGAATTCATGATGTTCCTCCCTTGGACAGAAGGATCATGGGGAAACGCATTGAGTTTGTGTAGGTGGGGGAATTGGCCGCTTACCCTTCAAACTCAAGAGCGCGGATTTGTTCACACTAAAAAGTGTCATAACTGTTTCATCAAGATGTCCCCCAGATTCGACCCTGGGGGACTTCGTCACAAAAAAGATTTTGTCATTCTATTAATGACGTCATATTCATGCACCACTGCCTGCGGCTGACCTCATCCTCATCAACAGAGATCCGACGGAAGAACACGAATTAAACCTCCAAATGAACCTTATTTATGTCATGGATATATTATGCCGCTCACGCCATGCTCAGCTTGATACGGCTCTGGTGCTCAACATCATGACGCTGAACCGCCTCAAGGCTAACGGCGGTAACACACTCGATCTCGCTCGGTGAAATAACACGGGCATAGAGTCGATGATCTTGGGTGTGACCGTTAAAAGATAACGTTTTACTGCGCAGCTCTGGGCTATCACCGGCCATTCCATCGGCGTTCGGATCATTACTGAACACCAATACAAAGCCCCCTTGTGACACCACCCCAAGCTCATGCCATTTACCGTAAGTCGCGTGCGGTTTTAACATCGGACAATACTGACGACGACGAATGCGGCCGACCGAGAAACCAAACGGCGCTTCGCCATCGCGGCTGGTTTTAGCGCTGTGATTGACCACTTTCACCCCTTTACCCGGCGTCAGGTTTAACAGACCAAGCGCAACTCCCGTTTTGGTGGTCGGTTGATACGGGTTAGCCGGATTTTGCGGGATCGGCGGATAGATCAGCAACTCACAGTTCGGCAACTGACTTGCCAACCACGTCCTGAGCCGTGTGACCCCACTCTCTGGCTGTGACGTGCCCGACACAGGCTCTAGACTAAAACGCTGCGGCGCTACGTTGCTCGGCTCCAGCGCAAATAAACGCTGCAAGCGTTCTGACAAGCAGGCATTACCGGCCAGTAAAATATGCAGTTGAGTCGGAACAATCTGCTGCGAGCTAAATGCATTTTTCAAGGCGGTGAAAAAGTTACTCACCCCGCGTTCAAGCCGCTCATCAAGATACTGACTGAGCTGATCGTAATCTACTTTTAACTTAATGCTCTTGGGCTCGCCTTCACGGTCGAGTAGCCCTACCGAGATAAACCCGTTGCTCTCGCGTTGATCCCGCTCCCAAAAGGCCCGCAATTTGGTCATCACCATATGGCTATTGGTGATCGACGCTTGGGTCGATTCGAGCAACAACTCACATCCTTCAAACGGGTTGGCATCGAGCGGTTTGGTAAATGCAATTCGATTGGTGCGACACTGCAGCAAATTTTCCTCGTGCACCAAGACGCGATAAGCCAAATTTTCCAGCAGATTTTCCCCGCCTAAGAAACGATCACCACAAGCGCCGAAGTGTTCAAAGGCATATTCAAAGCCTTCGCTATCTTCCTCTTCTTCCGTGGCTTGGCGATAGAGACCAAAATCAAAATCGGTGGTGCCGCCACCAAAGTCAAACACCCCGTAGTGGATCCCGGTTTGATCCGGCTCAATCTTGAAATAAGGCAGGGCGGCAGCGGCGAACGCCGCCGGCTCAGAGGCCAACTCCGTCACCTCAAATTCGCTAAACCGTTCCGATTGTAATAATGTTGCTGGCAAACTGCGTTGCAAGCCACGGCTAAACGAAGCGCGTACCCGATTTTTAACAGCGATGGGGTAATCGACCGGAAAACTCATATAGTACTTTAAAAACAATCCGCGCTGGCGCCAGTTAACGCTCAAGCCAAGGAAGTAGGCATACAGCTCAATCGGATCAAACGGATCAGCCGGACTCACCGTCAACGGTTGGTTTTTGGCGGGAAAACGCTCAGTCAGCAACGGCAACTCATATTCATATCGTTTGAGCCTATCTTTAAAGCGGATCCGCATGTCATTGACTTCGCGCAAGGCCCACTGTTTCAGCTTGCCCAACAGGCTCGCTGTCAAGTCACTGTCGCCTTCATTATCTCGTTGCTTTGCATGGGCTTCATGGGCGCTGAACACATCGCCCCATTTGACCTCAGGGCGGTAAGCTTCACTCTGCCATGGCCCTAACACCGCCTGTAAATCATCTATCTGCAACAAGGTCGGGTTCTCATAATCACGCGGCTGCGCTTTGTTAAAATAATCTTTAACACCAACCCGAAACAACTTGGCTTGCAGCTGCTCGTTGTAGGCCACCACCGTGCTGCTAGTACCAAAATCGATGGTAATTGGCCAATCTTTAATATCGAGCTCTGGGTTGCGTGCCCGCAGCCCTAATTGATGTAATAGCTCAGGTGTTTCACCATGGAGTTCCCACAGCCCTTTTTCTGTTAATTGCAGATCATCCAGTTTCGGCAACGGTGCTCGCACAGAGTCTAGGTTGCGCAGTGATTCGATAATCACTTTATGTATATCACGCAGCAACTTAAGCAGGTCGGTATCATCTGCTGTGGATCCTGGTGGTTGCAGCTGATAACCGTGCTGCAGTAAATGCACCAACAACGCTGGCAAGTCATTTTTAAAACGAAGGTTACAAGCAAGGTGCCGATTATCTGAGTAAGAAGTATTTGGAACTAACGCAGCACTATCCAGATCAACACGCCCTTCCTGACATTGAAATAAATCGAAACTCCATAACCGGCAGTTAGAGCCACTGCGCCACGGATGGTTAACGTTAGCTATGTGACAAAACCGTTGCATCTCGGCAATTAGGGGTAATGTATAGTCCGTCAACGTGACCTCGCCTCGTGAACTCACGCTGTTAGGCCCTTGGCCCCAGTGCCCGCGCACCCACACAAGTGATGTTGTGGTCTCTAACAAAGGAATAACGTTATCCACCCCCTCATGATGGCCATCGGCACGGCGAATTTGTAACAAGGGTATTTGCTTGATAGCGGCCAAGGCTTGAGCATGGATTTGTTGCAGTGCTGGCAACATCTTGCGCAGTGCCCCATTCACTTGAGATTGGGCTAATAAATCACCATAGTGGTAAGCTACCAGCGGGCAAGCACGGGTCAGCTCATTGTGGCTATGTATCTCCTCTTGGTTCTTTTTTTGTATTTGTTGCTGTTGGTTGTTTTTTTGAAATGTGTCTACTTTCCCAAGAGGGGATGATATTGTCGAAACAGTGTCCGTAACATCGCCAAAAAAAACCATTATCATATCCTTAAATAAATTTCAAACTTTGAGCGCCGCTAATTGTGAGCCGTGCATCCTTAACCACGCTCGACCAACGCTTTTTTGACTTGGCTGCCGCCGCCATTAAACAAACTCGGTAACCATACGTTGCTGATGCAGCTGCCTTGGCTGGTCACACCGTTATGAATATCATAATCATAAGGTGCCCCGATTTGTGGCCAGCGCAGCAGTTCACTCTTGAGATCTCGCAGCGTTAAGTTATAGAGGTGCACACTGAATTCGAGCAGGGCGCGCTCTTGCTCATTGCAAGGGCGTTTATCTTTTTTACAGCGCCGCTCGAGTAGCAACCACAACTCCACTACGCTATCCCATTGGCTGACCATGGCGATAAAGCCCAGCTTTTGTGCTTGCTCACCGCTCCCCTCTGGCAACAGCAATTGGGCCAGATCTGACTGCTGTTTGACATAAGCCATAAATTGCAGTGGTTGTTGCCACTGGTTATCTTTCTGTTGCGCTGCACTCAAGTCACGTTCGACTTGCTGCAAGGCTTGGGCTAGGCTGGCGGCTTGTAAGGCAAATTGCTGCTGTTCCTGTTGTAACTTGGCTTGGCTTACTTGGTTGGTGTGTTGCTCTTGCTGGTATGCCTGCTTAACCCTTGCCAAATCAGCGGCATCATCAGTGCACACCTGTAACAAGGATTTCAGCTTGCTGATCTCTACTGTTAGTTGCTCGCAATTGAGCTGCTGATAATCAGGGGCGGCCTCATCGCCCAACTTTTTACATAGCCACTTCAAGAAAGCTAACAACATCTGGTAAGACTCCTCATGATCCGATTGCGCCGTAGCCAAAGTGTTGGCCGGGGTTGGCTGATCGTGATCAGCAATGGGGGGGATGTGCCCTGCAGGCAAGGTTTGAAAAGGATGTGGAGCTTCCCGCCCTTGTCCGCGCCATTTTATTTCAAACTGTTTGGATATTTTTTCTTCTAGCCGCTGCCCCAAGAGAGGCAACAGTAAACGGATTTGTTGATCAATCAGCTCAACCAGTGGCATTGAACAGCTCGGACTGATCGTATCAGCGTCTTGGGCCCGCGCCTGGTTATTTGAATTAGGCATCGGCATCCCCTTGTTGTAACAACTCTTTAAAATCAGGGCGCATTTCTAGCCGAGCGGGTACATTTTGTTGGCAGAACGCGTAAAGCATGGCGCGATCTTGCACCGACATCTTACGGATGCGACGCTTTACAATCTGCAACGCGTCGGCAGTGGGTTCCGGATAGGGCGATGGCAGTGATACCTGTTTTAATTCCCCCGCCAGCAGCGGTAAATCAGACGGTGCCACATGGGAATAAAAATTACGATATATGGCAGGCAGCAAGCCTTGCAGCTGTTCAAGGCTAAACGATGCCCGTTGCTCTATTTGCTTAATCAGATCTTGATTTCGCTGCTCAAGTACAGCTTCGGCTTGAGCCAATTGCAGTAAATAGCGATCGATCAGGGTTCTATCAACATGAGCATTCCAAAAATGTTCTAGCGCCTCAATTTGTTCTACTTGCTCTACATCCAGCTTGTTTTGATATGTCATGCGTTAATTTCACTGAGTAATTGTTGCCGGTGGATGTGGCTATGGTCTTCATAACGGGTCTGGATCAGGGACAGCATCAACATGGTTGCCAATTGCGTGGTGGTGTCAACGTCATCTAACTGTGTGGCTTGTTCAAGCAGACGCGTAAAACTGCTATCCAGTGCTTTTTGGGCACGTTGCCATGGTTGCGCCAGATGCTCACTCAGATAGGTTTGTAAATTATCTATCTCAGGTGTCAGGCCAAGTAGCGCTTGATCGGCCTGTTCAAAAAAAACCTCTGTCGGTTGTAAAGCCTGCTGTAAATTATGCAAAAAGTATTGGTGCCACCACGCAAACAACGGATGTTCCGCTGGCAATTCTGCCACGGCCTTAAAACTGGGTATCGACTGACCATGCGTTAGCGCCAGTTGTTGCCGCCAGCGATCCTGAGCTTTGCGTCGCATCGCCGCAGCATCCAGCCCGAACATACGGTGCTGATTCATCCCCGGCATGAAATCCCCGTCTTTGCAGGCTAGTCCCAATAACTGACGCATATTGATCAGTGCTTGCATCGACTGATGCAGCCGACTGGGTAGTTGCCACTCTTGCGGCCAGTGTTGCACTGACATTGCCCAAGGGTGGGCGGACTCGACTGCTTGCGTTGTGTCTGCATCGAGTGGGCGCCGCAAACAATGCCAAAATTGCTGCCGGAATGCTTGGATAGCGGTATCCGATAAACTGGCGAAATCGATACAGAGCACATCTAGTTCTAACTCGTCTGCTGCGTAGCCCGCTGACTGCCACATCTGGATCAAACGATCGTTGGCCCGAGCACACATCGCTTCAGCTTCTGTTGCTGGGCAATGGGTGATAACCAGCATGATTTTGTAGCGGTCCAGAAAATCGACATCTCCCAGCATCTCGATAAAAGCATGTAAACGCTCAGCATTACCTGCGCTGTCTAGACGCATGGCAGATACCACATAAATCAGGGCAAGGTTATGGTAGCCGGTCATCAACTCAGTCGGCGTCGACTCAGCGAGGTCATCATCACCCGAGTTCCAACCTGGTGTATCGATCAAAAATAGCCGTTTTGGCTGAGTGTCATCACTAAAACGATCGCCAGACTCGAGAATGAGTCGCCGCTCGCATACTTCAAGCCGCAAGCGATGACGAAATGGATCATATTTTAACGTCTCATTCCGATTAGGAAAAACCTGTAATTTCTCCAAAATGACAGCGGGTTTAACGTCATCTTCACGCTCAATCAGAGTGAGGGATGGCGTGTTGCTATAACAGATTTCAAGCTGCAGTCGGGTCTGTGGCTCCAGCGAACTAACGGGGTGGAGTGACGGCTCAATCCCATCACCAAACAAGGTTGTTAATAATCGAGTTTTGCCAGCGGAAAATTCACCGATAACACGTGCAGTCAGAAAACCATCCTCAATGCGTGTTTGTGTCATTCGCTTGGCAAAACTCTTAATAGCTTGATAAACAATCAGGCTGTTAGAGGTGTTTTGCATAGATTTAGATCCTGTGTGCTTGTTATGTGTGTCGGTGAGCAAGGTTGTCCAGTAAATACTGCCCTTCTCGCAAGATGTGGGCCTGAGCAAGGCACCAACCGGCTTGATGCAAGGACAACAGTCGTTGCGGATCCATCCATTGAGGAAACATAGCTAGCACCGCATCAGTTACCACAGGGCATAATTCCCCCTGCCACCACTCATCACAGGCCTGCGAGAGACTTATCAGGGCAGAAAGGGTCTCCCGATGATGGTGATAACGGCCATCTCCCGCTGACAATAACAAAGGCAATAGCAACAGATGGTGATTCTTGCGCCCCCAGTGTTGAGGTCCTTGACTTGCGTCATCAGCTTCTACCGCTAGTACTGTTTCCTCGATCAAGTGCGTGCATTGCACTTGTAAGTGCGGGTAACGAACCGCTAAGCTTGCCACGGTTTGCCAGAATATCGGTTGATATCTTAGTAAATGGATGTGGTGAGGGGGCAGGCTTTCATCCAGCGCATCGTCAAGGATGCGTGCGTACAGGTGGATCCGTGCGCAATCGAGCAGGGTCGGGAGCAGGTCTTCAGGCTCATCATCCAGCCAAGGCTCGGCCAGCAATAACAGAAAGGCTGGTGCTGCATCGACAAGCGCTTGCAAGCGTGCCAACGCTTGACGCGAAATAGCATTAGCCGCAGGCAAAGGCGCAAGTTGCGCCAGATCAGCCGCAAGTTTGTCACGGATCAGGGTAGCCAATCTTGCATGGCGGCTTATCGCATCCATACACACCTCTCATAAGCGTCGAGATGACATACAGCAGCGAGTCTAACTACAGACATAAAGCTAACCATCCTTTGTAGCAAATGATTTAATGGGCAGAACAAGAATAACCACGGCAAAAAAAAATGAAAAACCGTGGCCCTCTTACAGTTGTGCCTAACCTGATTTTATAACTCCCCGTTATTGAGCAGCTCGTCCCGATGGGTACGGGACGCTCTTACAATGACGTTGGATAAATCATGAGCAACCTGCATATTGACGGTTAATAAGGTAAGACTGCGCAGATAATCATCTATATGGCTTGGAATAGCCATTGTAATGAACTCATGCGCAGCTTGGGTAAGAACGGGATCCGGAGCAGCCTTTACTTGCTTGCCTGCAACAGACGCCTGACATTTTGAATCTTTGTCAGTGAATGATGATGTTGCCGATGGTTGCTTTTTTTTATTACTTTTCATGCGCATTTTGCCACTTCTTGGCGTGTCTAATAGTTCTATTTGCCGTGATATTTTCTCCCATGAGATATGGCGCATCACAACACCTCCAATGCCTTCTCAATGGCTTGCGCCTCTGTGAGTAACTGCTGCAGCCTTCTCTGTCTGTCAGATTTGCTTGCCTTGGCTTGTACAACCAGTTCATCTATTTCCAACAAACGCTGTTCAACGAGGTTATTAACTCGCCCTTCCCAGTAATCACGCACACGTATGCGCAATAAATCGATCATGCTTTCGGCCTGCTGATCGAATTCGCGTAACCTACGCTGCATGGCCTGCTGCGCATACTGCAGCAATAGTTCTTGTCTGTGTTGCTGTGACAGCAGCAGCTCTTTCTGTTGCCGCTGTGTTACCTGCTGCTGCAAACGTAATATTTCATCCGACAGGCGACCCTGCTCACGCTGACTTTCCTCTAATGCATGGCCAGTCAACATCCGCTCGTTGGCGATATCCTCGTTACGTGCCAGGGTTGCGCGCAAAGTATGAACTTCTCTATCAATAGTAGCCAGTGCCAACTCCTGCTCTGCCAGCGCTTCTGGATCTGTCTCCATTACCTGCTGAGGGCCGCCACCTATCGCTGCCCCCAGTTTTTCACCCCAATGACCAAAGGAGAGCACTTCTAAGTGGCTTAGTTTTTCCATCACCGGATTCATCGGTACCACATTTTGACCACCCTTAACGACTTGAGCAAACTTGACGCCCTGAGTGACCGTCTTAGCGATCTTGCCGGTTTTGACTGCAATGTTCGCCACTTTGGCACCCTTGCCTACAATGGCGGCAACCTTGGCTCCAACTGCTACGGGATTGACGAACATCAAGCCGATGTCAGCAACTTCACCCAACATGCGCCCAATGACAGCACCATTTCCAGTGTTAATCGTCTTCATTACCTGCGGTAATGGCTGACTCATGACCTGATTGCGCTGGGCCATCCATTGATGTAATGCCTGAATGTCTTCTTGCGTATCGGCTGGAGTTAAATTGGCAATTTTTTGCTCCGCCAGATCAAAGACCTGTTGCTGAACTTGCAATTGTTGTTGCAGGCGGTTGAGCTGTGCGATTTCAATAAATTCGGCAGCCGCGACTTCCTGAGGCTGCGGTAACCGGAGGTTGAGTGCGGCTATTTGAGGTCGTGGTAAATCGAGCGGACCGTATGTGGTGGATACGGGGCTCAAAGCCTGTGCTAGTTGCAACAAGGCATCGCGGGTAAGATGGCTAACCTGCGTCTCGAATCGCTCCCAGTCTTCTTCATCATGCAATGACGCCACGTTTTCTGTTAGCGACTGCTGCAAGATAGTATGGCTACTTGCTGCAAGGTCGGTAGCTAAGGCCTGTTGCTGTTGTCGATCTTGCTGCTGCTGTTGATACAGGCCGCCCTTGAAATCAGACAGTTCCTGCTTTTTAAGCAGCAACTCGCTATGCCATTGCTGCTGTTCAGCTTCGGTTTCCACGGTGCATGCTTGCTGGGAAGCCTGATTACAGCCCCGCGCGTTGTCCAGGATTGGTATCAACTCAGCGCGCAAACGCTGAACCCTTATTTGCTCAAGGTCTTCACGTGCACGCCCGATGAAATCGATGATTTCATCTCGACCCAATCCATAGCGACTTACTGGTGACAACCTCACTTTCAACCCAGTCCCCGCTTCGATTTGGCCAGCCCATGCCTCCAGCGAGGGCGCAGGCTCACCCTCTTTAATGGATGCTTCGACTTGATCCCAGCGTGCTACCAACACCTTGATGCGCTTTCCGCACAAGCGAACATAACGCAATGTATCGATGTCCTTTTGCGTTGGCCCGCGCGGATCCAGCAGATAAAGCACGGCATCCGCCTGTTTGATCTGTGCTTGCGTATAAGCAGCATGGGTGGCGGAGACGCTGCCCAGGCCCGGCAGATCTATCATCGATACCCCTTGTAGCCATGACGTGGAACACGCGAGTACCGTACAGGCCGCGCCCTGTGGGGCACTGGTGGTCACTTGGCAAAAACGCTTGGCATCAATCGCTTCACTGCTACCGTCTACCATGATTAGTTGCATCGAGGTCTGCGGTGCGTATTCGATAAACGTCGGTAAAGCGGTGGTCTCTTCCATGGCAGTAGGTAACCAAGTCTCGCCAAGCAGCATATTGAGCAGACTGCTCTTGCCTACAGAAAAAGCACCGACCAGTGTCAGCCGTAAGGGAGCCTTTTCATCCATGGTGACAGCTGCCAACTCTTCTAGCTCCTCCTCCCAGTGAACAGGCAGGATGGACTTCAACTCGTCAATTATCATGCTTGCGGATTGCATCTTGGATATCCTCAGGATTGAAGTGCGTGATTGGTTTCAGTATGTAATGCCTGCAAATCTTGCTGTGCCTTTGCCAGCAGCACCTTGCGTTTGGCGATCTCCTGTTGTCCGCTCTCCAGCAAGCGCTTCACTTCTTCGCGGCGCGCATATTTGGCATTGAGCGGCTCGAAATATTGCTCCTTGACCACTTTATTCAGCAATTCAAGTTGGTCAGTAAAAATCTTGTCCACTGCCATAGAGGCATTGTCCTGGAGATAACTAATCCGCTGCTGCAACTGACCCGCGGTGTTGTTGAGCAAGCGTCGCAGCGTTTTTTGTGCTGTATCGGCCTGCTCTGCTCGCATCTGCTCGGCTATCACCTGCTGTTTACGCTCGTCTGCGGCGACCTCTCGTTCATATTTTTGTCGCGCCCTTTCAAGGCTCATTCTAACTCCGGTTTTACGCTCTTCCTCCTCGACAATTTGTGCAAGCCGGGCCTCTTTGTCTGCCATATTGGCTCGGATCGAAGTGACTTCTTTTTCCCAAGCCTTAGCAGCTGAGTTATCGGTACGACTAACCGTTTCATATTTAGGCGAGCTATACATGCCACCATCAGAGACTTTTTCCACATCCGAGTAACGCTGTACTGCTGGTTGAGGACCAAGCTGCTCTAGTGTCCGCTCTGCGCGTAATAGGGCCTGCTTGGCCGTTTCAAGCTTAACTGCATTGGTCGTGTGCTTAGAAATACCCTCATCCAGATTATCGATTTCATCTCGACGGGCAGCGATTTTCTGCTCGAGTTCCAGCACTTGCTTGTGATATTGCTCAATAGCTGACAAATCCAGATTAAAACCCACATCCAACTTCGGCATCTCGATTTCAACGCACGACATTTCCCCCATCAGTGGGTCGGCATGCTTTTTCATCTCAGTTGCGTAATCCGCTCTTAAGCCTTCGAGCACATCCGCTAATTTTGTTTGGCATTGTGCCCATGTTTTGGCCACCTGCGCCGATACCCTTGTCATCTCTTGGTCCAACTCGGGTGGTAGCGTGATTTGTGTCGCGCGTGACTCAATGAGTCGTTCGACATAGCGTTGATCGACTTGCAGTTCAATCTGGCTTTGGAGCTCACTTAACGGCATAACAAGGTCATGCTTGATTGTACTAATCAGGGAGCGACTGGCGTTATCGTGTTCGATCGCCGATTCCTGCTGCACCTGTTTCGCCTCTATTTCGAGAAGTTGGATGTCTTTCTCAAACATTTCCAACCCTCGTTGGCGCTCTTCCAGCGTCTTGCTGGATTCGAGTTGTTGCATTTCATCCTCCAGCGTGTCGGCCAGAGTGCGCTGAATGTTACTTAATTGCTGCAATGGTTTGCGGAAAATATGGGTGAAAGCTTCACCCGAAGTGAATAGTGCCGAAATGTTTGTCGCTAGATCAGCGATACCAGAGCGACGTATCTTGCTCTGATCATCTCCCATGGCCCATCTTGCACTGACCCCGATCAAATGGTCACTACCTGTCATTTTTTCGATTTGCGCGTCGGAGAGATCCGCAAGATGTTCCCTGAAGTTTTTACGGACCAAATCCATTTTTTCCTGCACACGCATGGATTCCGGCTTTTTCAGATCCTGTAAGTCCTGTGGCTCCAACACTTGGTCCCACCAACCAATCACCGTAATGAACTTATGGAAATTAGTACGCAGGGTATCGGACAAAAAGTTCCATTCACTAGCAGAGCCGCCCAGTTGAGTCGTGTTTTGTACCCACAAGGCTATATGTGCCTCAGAAATGGCTTTGCGAGTGATCTCTTCATGATGCTGAATCACAGACTTCAGCCCCGGGGTATCGATCAACACCAAGCCCTTTTCCAGTAAAGGATGCGGCATAAACACCTCGATATAATCAAGTGTTTTGCGCACGTCCGCATTGCTCGTATCTAGTTCAGTCCCCCAACGGTTCAGACACTCTTCATCAGTCCATGCGATTTCTTGCGGTGCTTGGCCATTTTGAAAGTGAATGACAATATGCCGATCCTCACGCCCCTTCGGTAGCGCTCGGACAAAGGTATTGATAGCAGTCGTTGCCTGTAGTGCGGTTGGCAATAACTGAATGCCCAACAACGCATTGACCAAGCTAGATTTACCTCGGGAAAACTCCCCCAAAACAACTAAACGCACATCATTTGCATCTAACGCGTTGAGAATGCCATCAAGATTCTGATTCACAGTTTTGAGTTCAGCACTGCCGAATTGTTCAAAAATCTCGCGGGTACGAGCAAGGTATGACGTTGCCTCGTTTATTCTTCCCTGACGATACGTAAGCGATTTATCAATAATTGTATTCATCAAATAGTCCAATATGTGATTTAGATTACAGCTTGTTAGTTCTCTGGTATTCCCAACCTGTTATGAGATTTATTCTCGACGAAGAGGTAGGGTTCATGCACAACGTCAACACCCAAGTGAAAGACAGATAACATCAATGTTTACATAAACTTAAAAAATAGGTGGGCGTCTGGTGGAACCACTATACCGTAGTTACCCGTTTCATTTAAATGACTGTATTAATTGACATGTCACATTTTCAGGCAGACGTTGACAGACCCTCGGTTGCTTTTCATACACCAATCACCATGTAGCGCTTTTCCGCCCAATAAACCACCACCTGCACGGCTCGCCCTTCGTTCTGCCTGCGCTATGGTCATGCCGTACTGATCGCGCAGCAAGCGCTGGATCTTGCGCACACTCAGATGATACTGCCCGGCGAGTACGGCGATATAAATAGACGATGGGATAGAGAGGATCCAGCGGCCGGTTTTGCCATTCGTGGACCTGCTCGATGACCCGCTCGGTCACCTTCGATACCAGCCCCGCCGAGATGTCGGCGTCATACATCTCTTTGAACGCGTCAACGATGTCGCGCGTGCTCAAGCCCTTGGCGTAGAGGGCGAGGATCTGGTCGTCCATCTGGGTCAAGCGGGACTGGCCCTTGCGGACAAACTGAGGCTCGAAGGAGCTGTTGCGATCACGAGGAGCCTGGATGATGGCTTCTCCGTGCTGTCCTTTTAGGCGCTTGGTGGAATAGCCAATGCGATTGTTGCCGGTCCCGCGGCCTTGTGGGATGAGTTTCTCGTAGCCCAGATGCTAGTCCATCTCGGCATTGACCGCGGTCTCGACGATGAGCTTGATCAGCTGTTGGGTGAGGGTGCCGAGATTGAATCGCCCCCCTGAATCGCCCCCAGTTCCCTAGACACCTCACAGCCTTAAAATGAGGCAACTATTGGAGGTGTTATGACCCGTCAGCGTTATCCAGAAACATTCAAAATCGAAGCCGTTAAACAAATCACCGAGCGCGAACGACCGGTAGCTGACGTTGCACGAGCCCTTGGGGTATCCAGCCACAGCCTGTATGCCTGGCTCAGGCAGTACGGTAAGCCTGCTGACCAGCAGCTCGAAGAGTCTGCCTTGCAAGTCGAGATCCGCCGCCTGAAAGCCGAACTGCGCCAGGTCACCGAGGAGCGCAACATTTTAAAGGAGGCCGCCGCGTACTTTGCCAGCGAGTCAAGGAAAGGTACGCGTTCATAACCTCCCGACTCGACCGGTACAGTGTCGTTACCCTGTGCCAGACCCTGGGGGTTCACCGAAGTGGCTTCTACGCGTGGCTGAAACAGCCCGCATCGCCACGACAGCAGGAGGACGAACGGCTGACCGGATTGGTCAAGCAATCCTGGCTGGAAAGTGGTGCTGTCTACGGCTATCGCAAGATCCATCGCGACCTTCGTGACGGGGGGGAAGCCTGCGGCAAGCACCGTGTGGCTAAATTAATGAGACGGGAAGGGCTGCGTTCGCAAACGGGCTATCAACGCCGTAAGAGGCATTATGGAGGCAAGAGCCTACAGGCGGCCCCAAACACGCTGGCTCGTCAGTTTAAGGTGCCAGCCCCCAACATCTCCTGGGTGACCGACATGACCTACATCCGCACTCAAGAAGGGTGGCTGTATCTGGCGGTGGTGCTCGACCTGTTCTCTCGCCAGATCGTCGGCTGGGCGATGAAGTCACGCATGACGGCAGACTTGGCGGTTGATGCACTCTTGATGGCCGTCTGGCGGCGCAAGCCCAAGCAGCCGGTACTGGTGCATTCGGATCAGGGCAGCCAGTTTACCGGTGGTGAATGGCAGGACTTTCTGAAGGCCCACAACCTGAGTTGCAGCATGAGCCGACGTGGCAACTGTCACGACAACGCTGTCGCCGAGAGCTTCTTCCAGTTGCTCAAACGGGAGCGGATCAAGCGCCGGATTTACGCGACAAGAGACGAAGCCCGCAGCGATGTGTTTGATTATATCGAGATGTTTTACAACCCAATCAGGCGTCATGGTTCCAATGATGGGCTGTCGCCGGTAGAGTTTGAAAGGCAGTTTATTTTTCAGCAACAGAGTGTCTAGAAAACCAGGGGCGATTCACTCGGCTGACTATACCGGGCCAGCCGCACAGCTTCGATACTGGGGTTTTGCACATGTCGTGTTTTCAGGCGGATGTAACTTTGACTCTAAAGAGTGTGAACAAGGAGCTCACTGCAATAATTTGACCCGTGTTACTCTAGGCCAAATGGAACTTGCCTGAGGGATATCATGCCGATACAACCACCCCCTTCTACTTATCGCTGCCCAACATGTGGCTGGCACAAGACGGTTGTTCCCAAGAGCGATGTTATGGTACGTGGCCACACCTGGTTTGAGGCCTGTCCCGAGTGCCACCATGCCCCACTGGAAAAATCGTCGGCCACCATGGTGGAGCTGGCCATTGCAACGCTGAAGGGTGTCATCCGCAAGTAGCCGCTGCTATCACCACATTGCTATTCCAGCCAGTTCCTCATCAACCTGATGATCAAGCAGCAGGACAGAGAGTATGGTTGTTAAAGCTAGCTATTCATCTGATCGAGAAGGAGATCGTCGTTGAATTTTGAACAGTTGAAAACTCGTCACCGGACTCTGCGTGAACACTCTCCCAGCAATCTCAACCTGCGAGTTCATCGTGCCTTAAGCTGGCTGCAACGCGCTGAAATGGCCGAAGATGAAGATGGCCGCTTTATCTTTCTCTGGATTGCGTTCAATGCGGCTTATGCCACTGAAATCGATGACGATCGTCGCCTCTCTGAACAGGAGACCTTCAAAGGCTTTCTGGAGAAACTGTGCGACCTGGATGAGCATAAAAAGATCGAGCATCTGGTTTGGCAAGAGTTCTCTGGCAGTATCCGCATACTGCTGGATACCCCGTTTGTACTGCAAGGCTTCTGGGATTATCACAGCGGCAAAATAAGCGAAGCCCAGTGGAAGGAGCGGCTGGCACAAGGCAAGAAGATGGCAAACCAGGCCCTCGCCAGCAGCAACACCCCACAGTTGCTGGGGGTGGTGTTTAACCGCCTCTATACCCTGCGCAACCAGCTAATCCATGGCGGTGCGACCTGGAACAGCTCGGTCAATCGCAAACAACTGAAGGATTGTGCCAACCTGCTCGGCAAACTGGTGCCGGTGATCATCGAGTTGATGATGACCCATCCCGATACCCTGTGGGGTGATGCCTGTTATCCGGTGGTTGAGTTGGCTGGTTAATCAGCCGCAAGATGGCGGGCTGCGATGGCCCCGCGGCTTCAATCCGTCCGATCTGACAGATAGAAAGCCCCGGCTAACAGACCATAGACCAACCGCACCCGCTCATCCCTGCCCAGCAGCACACCGAGTAGCACTTCGCCACTTGCCAAATCGTCACCATGCCAGAAGCACCAGAGGGCTGCCTCCACTACATCCAGCCAGCTGGCATGGCCCAGCTGATTGCGAGACTTGCGCCGCCAGCTACCACGCACCACCGAACCTGTATTCGGGGATGTGGCCGCCAGCGCCCGCTGCTCCATCACGGTTAGCGTGAGTCCATCCAGCTTGGCCTGACGGCTGCCACGCCCTCCTCGCAGCAATTTGTCGAGTAGCAGCGCCAACAGACGAAACGCGTCCTGATCTTCAAAGCTGGCATCCTCCCCCAGCAAATCGGCTGTACCGGTCATCAGTTGCTCACGCCCCAGATAGATCGGCTGTGACGTGTAATCCAGCCGATGTTGTTCGACATGGATAGCCAATGCCGTCACCACCACCAACGGTGAAGTCTCACCCTCTTGGTGAAACGCGCCTTTGGCAAGCAGAGCAGTCAGCTCCTTGGCTCGCTCGGCTGACAGCAGGCAATAGATCCCCCTGATCAGGGGCATGACCACCTGACCTGATAACAGACTTGCGTTCATAGCGCCTCAGTGACGATCGCGTTTGAAGTGAGTGGTTTTATGACCAACGGTGACAATCTCGCCGTCTTGCAGGACCAGATAGTGACGGCGCAGCCGCTGGCAGCATTCCGCGGGCAATCCGTACTCGGCTTGCAGCATCGCCACTCCTTTGCGATCGAGATAAACCAGTTCGCGCCCCTGGTGATAAGCAGAGCGTCCAATGCTCAGCAGCCTATCCACCAGCTCGGGTGCTATACCGCGCCGCTGCATCCGGCACGCGGCGTGATGACTGTACGCACTTTCCAGATTCCCGTTCATGACATGCTCCTTTGGCGCTCATTTCGATGGACTCATTATATGTAGCCTGTATAGTCATGCCGATACTGGTTACATAAACATGTCGCATTTTGGAGCACGTATGGCACCCAAAGAGCTCACCTGGGATCAAACCCTGCGTTTTCGTCTGCTGGAGATCGTCTTGCAGTGGGAGGGACGGCTGACCACCAATCATTTGATGACCGCTTTCAATATCGGTCGCCAACAGGCGTCACGGGATATCAACCACTACCTGACCCACTACTCACCGGAAGGGTTGGTCTATGACAGAAGCCTGAAGGGATACAAACCCACAGAGCACTTTGTCCCGCGCTTTAGTGAGGGAAAAGTGGATGAGTACCTGATGCTGCTACACCGTGAAAAGCAGCACCAGCGCCAACATGAAGCGGGCCTGTTAACGCTGCCGCTGATGGATTTGCGCTACGGCCATATCGAGATCCTGGATGTGCCGAACCGCCATATCGACCCCAAGATTGTGCGGGGTTTGGTGCAGGCGGCGCGCGGCCAACTGCGGGTCGATGTCGATTACGTATCCCTCAGTTCAGAGGAACAGAGCGGCCGCAATATCGTGCCTCACACTCTGGTCTATGACGGGATCCGCTGGCACGTACGTGCCTACTGCGAGAAGAAAGGGGAATATCTGGATTTTGTGATGAGTCGTTTTCGCGGCGAACCGGATCTGCTGGATGCCTCTCCTCACGGCCGGGAGCAGGATCTGGAGTGGAACACCCAGGTGACTGCGGTAGTCGTTCCCAATCCCAGGCTCAGCGAAGGACAACAGGCCATCATTGCCAGAGACTATGCCATGACTGGGAACCAGCTATTGATTAACCAGCGCATCCCTTTGATGCACTATGCACTGGAACGGATGCAGGTGAGCTATAACGGCGAACACCAACAACATCCCCTGCTCTACCCGCTGGTGCTGGCCAACCGGGAGGAGCTCATCCAGCAAGGCTGTACCTTCAAGCTCAAGAGTGCGGACCTACAAATGCGACCCAGTTAACCTTGGCGCCATGATGTCCGGTTTCTCCGCACATCCAGCAAATAGAGATAGAAATAAGAAAGGCTCCCGGCATGGCGGGAGCCTTGATTGTAATAACATCCGCGACTGCGCATTTTATTAAATCGTTTAATCGGAATTCGTGTTTTGGGGACACCCGTAATGATTCACGGCAACACTCATAACATCTGGGTGCTTTGGCGGCTCACCATGCCAACGCAGCTTGGCCACCTTGCCATATTGATGAAAGGTATTGGTACAAGGCTTATCGGCTCATTTTAAGCCGGCGAACCAACCCGCAGATAACCAAAGTCAGCAGTGAGATCGGTCCTGTCGAACCACCGCCGCCGTTGTCGCCACCGCCGCCACCGCCGTTACCACCGTTATCAGTGTTGGCACCTTGCACAGTGATGGCCATCGGCTGGGTAATCACGTTACCGCCAGTACCGCTACGCAGACCGATGGTGAAGCTCTTGGCACCAACGAACGCCAGATCACGGGCGGTCACACGCACTGTGTAAGTCGGATTGCCTGCCGCATCCAGTGCAGTCTGTCCAGTAGTCGGGTCAAAGCGCACCAGTTGCGAGATACCATCGTTGTAGTGCTGGCCCACAACTGCGCTGCCAGACTCGCTATACAGCTCTACAGAGAGGCGTTTACTGGCTGCATCAGTACCGGAGGCAGTGATGGTAACGTCGATGTACGGCTTCGCACTGGTCAGGGTAGTGCTGTCTACTTTCATGGTGAAAGTGCGGTCAGCAACATCAGCACTCGGCATGACGCCTGCACCAGTGCCTTTTGTCCATCCGTAGTAAGCGCGGAGGTTGCCATCAGGCATCGTCAACAGGCGAGCGGCATCAGGGCTGTCAGGGTTGTTGTAGAAGCTTTGGAGTAAATACCTCTCGCTTGGGCCGTAAGGGTAAATATCCCCTTGGTCAATGGCAGAAGGACTGCCACCGAACATGTTGTTCTTGGTCAGATCACCGTAACCACACATCAGACGACCAGCCCAGATGCCTCCTTGGTCGCAGAATCCTTCTGCACCTTTACGGTTGTAAAGATCTTCTGCGCCGAACAGGTGGAAGGCTTCATGTGCGTAGGTATCAACGGTGGTGTCATAACGGCTCACCCAGAAGTCAGGGCCAGCAGAAGCCATCCCATCAAACTTGCCATCTGGGCCGCCCTTTGTGGTGATCCACATATCGGCACCAGAGCTGTGCACAGCAAAAGTCAGGTCTTGAATGTCTTGCTCGTTGTTGCAAATGCCATCCCAGAGTGGTGGTGCTTTGATGCCAAAATTAGGGCCATAAGAGTCACGGACAGCTATGACTTTTTCATGGAGAAGCACGGTTGCAGGACCGTAATCGCTTTTGCAAGTCGGGTTTAGGACGGTATCGCTCATAACGAGGATCTGCTTCACCTCGAAATGCAGGTTCTCAGGATTGCCATTTTTGACGATGCCGGTGCGCTGACTGGTGTAATACTCGTCCATAGCCGCTACACGCTGGTGAATGGTGTTAAACACTTTTTCGGCACCATCTTGATCAACGATGGATTTAGGAACCATTACGTTTACATCAATAACCGTAGTGGCCATCACCGCATTGCTTGCAACCAAGGTTGCAGCCATAAGGAGTAGCTTTGACATCAATAGTTTCTCCGGAACCAGTATAACCATATGAAACCGCAAACAATACTCCATCGAATCCAAATTGCAATGCGTGACATGATGTTTTTAAAAAAACGTCATGATTTGTGAACGGATTCACAATCCCATGAAACACAAAGACTTTATTAACTCGCTGCTTAACCCCCACTTTATTACCCCCTCGGGGCTAACCTATCCAATCACTTGTACAACTTTACCAATAATGAATAGAGCCACCCGTTGACTTAACAACACGAACACACTCTATACCCAACTATCGAGATCTAAAACGAGCCAAAAATGTTATTGAAATTTACATGTCATGACCATAAGCCATATTGTTCCATAGCCATTTTCATTGCTTTTATAATACACAAAAACAATAATTGAATTGATTTTCGCAGTATGAAAATGACTACTTGTTTTTCTATATCATAAAAGCAAGCCGTCTAAAAATATGGCAAATTGACACATATAGCAATCATGTTTAACCTCCTAAAAAATAGGAGGCTATATGAACAACAATGAACCAGCACTAATAAGAACCAAAACACTATTAAAAAAACTTGGCATATCTAGATCGACGCTGTATAGATGGATTAAAGAAAACAAATTCCCACCACCTCTCAACAAAGGCTTTTATTCGACCGCTGCGGTAAATAGCTGGATATCAAGTGAAAAGCACTCATCTTAGATGATGAATTACACCATTTTATGGTTCGGTTATATTTTTAGTTCCTGCACATGTACAGGACCTTAAGCGTTGAGCCCCTTTAAAACGCCTTCCAAGGTCCTGTTCTGTATCGATTTTCTCTGCTTGGTTCGGCAGGCGTTCTTTGCCAAATAATCAGCTGCCCATTCCAGTCTTTC
>NZ_FKKY02000190.1:0-429 GCF_900079845.1 Aeromonas sp. EERV15
AGCCTGCCTGTCCGGTGCTCGATCGGGAGGTCAGACGATGAGATCACGCGTGTTCTCCGCGAGGGCCGCGAGGGGAGGCCCGCGCACGGCGCATCGAGGGGCGCTCCTCCTCGCCCTCGCGACGGCTCTGGCGGCGGCCGTGGCGGCGTGCTCGTCGTCCGGCGGCGACACGGGCGCGCGTCCGGGCGGGGCGCAGGGCGGCGGCGGCTCCTCGGGGAGCGGCGCGGTGGAGGGGCTCGTCTCGCTGCGCGTCGAGCCGGCCGCCGCCTCGGTCGATCTCGCGCTCGGAAAGCGCGCCGTCGTGGAGCTCGACGCGATCGGCCGCTTCCAGGACGGCTCCGAGCGCGACGTCACCGACCGGGTGACCTGGAGCGCCGACGACCTCTTCGCCCACGTGGACGCCGGCCGGCTCACGACCGCCTCGCCCGG
>NZ_FKKY02000135.1:0-455 GCF_900079845.1 Aeromonas sp. EERV15
ATCGGCTTCCGGTGCGCCTATGCCCCTTGAGCCCGCGGCGCGCGGCGGGCGCCACGGGCCAGGGAAGGGGAAGAGAGGGGAATGAGGAGGGAAGGGGAGGGGAAGAGGAGGGAAGGGGAGGGGAAGAGGAGGCGAAGGGGGCGAGAAGGGGGCGAGAAGGGGGCGAGAAGGAGCAAAGCGGCGCGACCTCGGCGCAAAACGTTCCGGAAACGCGCTCCGCCTGCTCCGGATTGGGTTACAGTCGCCCTTCCCAATGACTGTCGCGCTTCTCTCGATCGGGACCGAGCTCACCCGGGGCGAGATCATCAACACCAACGAGGCCTGGCTCGCTGCCGAGCTCACGGCGGCGGGCTTCACGGTCAGCCAGTCCGTCACGGTCGACGACGACGTCGACCGCATCGCCGCCATGATCCGCCAGCTCGCGAGCGCTCACCGGCTGGTCATCGCCACCGGCG